>JAJXZC010000679.1 GCA_021780275.1 Pseudomonadota bacterium | reverse complement strand
GATTGTGATGTTCGGAATCGGGCCGATGTATCTCTTTCTGCTGCAGAGCCGGGTGCCGACCGGTTTCATGACCAAGGGTTGGCGCCCATGGGCCAGCGCCATGTCGACCAACATCGCCGTTGCTGTGGCGGCAGGCCTGATGATCTGGGCGGTAGGCTTCTGGCCCTTCCTCCTCATCCATCTTCCGGTCGTGCTGCTTGGTGCGACGGCGGGCGTCTGGCTCTTTTTTATCCAGCACCAGTTTGAAGAGACGCAGTGGGCCAAGGATGAAAGCTGGCGCGTGAAGGACGCGGCGCTGCATGGCAGCTCCTACTATGTGCTGCCGCCCGTGCTGCGCTGGTTTTCTGCAAATATCGGTGTGCACCATGTGCATCACCTTTCGAGCCGCATTCCCTATTACCGTCTGCCGGAAGTTCTGCGCGACCATCCGGAACTGCGCGGCGTCGGTCGCGTGACGCTGCTGCAAAGCTTCAAATGCGTGAGCCTCGCCCTTTGGGACGAAAAGCGCCGCCAGCTCATTTCCTTCAGGGATTTGCGCCGGGAATACTCGGCCGCCTGAGTGCGGCGATGCGTTCGGCCTCCGCGAGGTCGGCGGGCGTGTTCACATTGAAGAAGGCCTGCGGATCGTCGATTGAGCGGTGAATGGCGCCGAAGGCCACCAGGGTTTGCCACACGCTGCGGAAGCTTCCATCTTCGACGCCTTCGCGCAAACGGGACAGGCAGTCGAGCGGCCACAAGGCGCAAAGCCCCTCGATCCCCGCAGCGCTCGTTGCGACCACGGGCCTTGCCGCATGGGGCTCGCGGACGGCGGCGAGCCTTGCGACGAGATCGCGTGGAAGAAACGGCGCGTCGGCGGGGAAGGTTGCGAGCCATTGGGTCGAGCCAAGTTCCGCCGCCCATTCGAGGCCCGCGACGACGCCGCCGAGCGGACCGGAATTTCCCGAGAATGGATCGTGCAGGCAAGCAATGCCCCGGGCCCGCCAGTCTGCATAGGCGTCTTCTGCATCGGCGCGAATATTGATGGCGAGCGCCGAGACCTGCGGTCGGGCGAGGTCCACCACCGCATCGAGAAGCGTAGCCCCGCGAAAGGGCGCGAGCGGCTTTTCCGGGGCGCCCAATCGCGTTCCGCGGCCACCCGCTATGATGATGCCTGCGATATCCAGCTTATGAAGCTCCGGTTACCCATTCGGGTTGATGCAGGTCAATGTAACGCCTCTCCATTTCGGCTGCGATGTTTTTGAAGTGTCACTGAGCTCCGATGTGGTCGCCTCCCATGCCCACTCACAATCCCGATATCGCGCAGGCGCTGGATGATGTGGCCGATCTTCTCGAGCTTCAGAATGCCAATCCCTTCCGTGTGCGTGCCTATCGCAACGCCTCCCGCGTCATTCGCAGTCTCGACACGGAAGTCTCCATCATGCTTCAGCGCGGCGACGATCTGGCTGAGCTTCCCGGCATCGGTGACGATCTGGCCGAGAAGATCGCAACACTCGCGAAGTCCGGCCATCTTCCGCTGCTCGACCGCTTGCGGAAAGATATTCCCGCCGTTGCCACCGAATTGCTGAAGCTGCCGGGGCTCGGGCCGAAGCGGGTGCGCGCTCTTTGTGAGGAACTCGATCTTCACAATGTCGAGCAGTTGCACCGTGCGCTTCTCGACGGGCGCGTCCGCGCATTGCCGGGATTTGGTGCTACTACGGAAACGAAGCTTCTTCATGCAGTGGAGGCGCGGAGCAAAGCACCGGCGCGGCTGAAGCTTGCGCTGGCGGAGAGCTATGTCGAACCTCTGCTCGCCTGGCTGCGCGGCGCGCCTGGTATCGAGAAGCTCATCGTCGCGGGCAGCTACCGCCGTTGCCGCGAGACGGTCGGAGACATCGACATCCTCGCCACCGCGCCAAAGGGCGAGCCGGTGGTCGCGCGATTCACGGCTTATGAAGAAGTCGGAAGGGTGATGGCGGCCGGCACCACCCGCGCGACCGTTGCCTTGCAATCGGGCCTTCAGGTCGATCTGCGTGTCGTGCCGCCGCAAAGCTATGGCGCTGCGCTTCATTATTTTACAGGCAGCAAGGCGCACAACATCGCCATTCGTAAAATCGGCCAGAAGCGCGGTCTGAAGATAAATGAATATGGCGTCTTTCTAGGTGAGAAGCGCATCGCCGGCAAGACGGAGGAGGAGGTCTATCGCGCCGTCGATCTACCTTACATCGAGCCCGAGCTTCGCGAGGATCGCGGCGAGATCGAAGCGGCGGCAGCGGGAAAGCTTCCGCATCTGGTGGCGTTGAGCGATCTGCGCGGCGATCTTCATGCCCATACCAATGCGACGGACGGCCATGAGACGCTTGGCGAGATGGCCGAGGCGGCACGTGCGCGGGGCCTCGAATATCTTGCCATTACCGATCACTCGCGCCATCTCGCCATGACCCATGGTCTCGATACGAAGAGGCTGATGCGGCAGGGCGACGCGATCGACCGCATCAATGCGGAGAAGTCCGGTATCACGCTGCTGAAGGGCATCGAGGTCGATATTCTGGAAGACGGAAAGCTCGACCTGTCCGACGAAGTGCTCGGCCATCTCGATTTCGTGATCGGCGCGGTTCACAGCCAGTTCGGACTTTCGCGCGCGAAACAGACCGAACGTATTCTCCGCGCCATGGAGCGCCCACATTTCACTGTGCTCGCGCATCCGACCGGGAGGCTCATCGAAGAGCGCGAGCCTTATGATGTCGACATGCCGAGGATCATCCGCGCCGCGAAGGAACGTGGCTGCTTTCTCGAATTGAACGCCCATCCGGACCGCCTCGACCTCACCGATATTCACTGCCGTCTGGCGAAGGAGGAGAGTGTTCTCCTTAGCATCGGAACCGACGCGCACAGGGCGCAGGATCTCGCCTATCTGCGCTTCGGCGTTGCGCAGGCGCGCCGCGGCTGGCTCGAAAAGAACGACGTACTGAACACGCGCTCTCTCAAGACGCTGCGGCCGCTTCTTGCGCGCACGATGCGATAGCCTAGTCGCCGACGAAGCTCGTCATGACGTCGCCAAGCCCCTGATCGAAGCTCGCGACGATGTTGTCGCCTGCCTTGACGGGGAAGGCGCGGACGAAGGAGCCGGTCAGGATCACGTGGCCAGGCTCGAAAGTAACGCCGAATTCGCCGAGCTTGTTTGCGAGCCACGCGACCGACGTCACCGGGTTGCCGAGAACGGCCGATGCGAATCCCTCCTGCTCGACCTTGCCATTATTGATGATCGAACCCTTCACGCGGCGAACGTCGATGGAGTCAAGCGGGCGCGGATTGGCGCCGAGCACGACCGCTCCACAGGCAGCAAGGTCCGCCACTGTGTCGATCAGGTTCATGCCTGGTTCGCGCGCGAGACGGAAATCGACGATCTCTATGGCGGGCAGCACGAAATCAGTGGCGCGGATCACGTCCACAGGCAGGACGCCCGGGCCTTGCAGCGCATGCTTCATCACGAAGGCGATCTCGATCTCGATCATCGGCGAGAAAAAGCGCGAGGCGGGGATCGGCGTATCTTCCGGGATGAAGAGATCGTCGGTCATTGCGCTGAAGTCGGGCTCTGTCGAGCCCGCCATTTCCTGCATCGGCTTCGAGGTGAGACCTACCTTGTAGCCCTTTATGCGGGCGCCGGCCTTCACCTGCCGGGCGACGAATTCTTCCTGAATGCGATAAGAGTCCTCGACCGTGATGCCGGGATAGGTCTTGGTGAGAAGCCGGATCGGCTGGCGCGTCTCGTAAACCCGGAACAGATCGTCGACGATCTTGCTGCGCGTCGCTTTGTCGAGCATCTCAGTTTCCTTTCGCGGCAGTGCGGACCGTTTCGAGATCCATGCGGGTAGCCATGGTGAGGGCGGCGATATCCGTGGTCACGGAAATCATCTGGAAGCCTTGCGAGATGCGCAGCGGCGCGACTTTCGAGTTCGACAGAACGGCGGTTGCGACGCCGGCCTGTTTTGCGGCTGCGGCAACTCTGGCGATGGCGGCGTCGAAGGCGGGTTTGCCGTCATTGTCTCCGGGCGGCAGGCCGAGCGCGACGGAGAGGTCGAAGGGGCCGACGAAGAGCGCGTCGACGCCCGGCACCGCGGCGATCTCCTCGACGGCGGCGAGCGCTTCCGCTGTCTCGATCATCGGGATGACGGCGACGCGGGAATTGGCCTCCATGAAATAGCCGGGACCGTCGCGCATGCCGACGCGCACCGGGCCGAAGCTGCGGCGACCCATCGGTGGGTAGAGACAGGCATCGACCGCCTTGCGGGCGTCTTCCACCGTCTGGATCATGGGGATGACGACGCCGAGCGCGCCTGCGTCGAGCACGCGGCCGATGATGCCCGGATCGTTCCAAGGCACACGGACGATCGGAATGGCGGAAGTGAGATCGATGGCGCGGATCATCGAGAGCGCGGTCTCGTAATCCATGCAGCCATGCTGCATGTCGATCAGCACCCAGTCGAAGCCGTTACGCGCCAGCGCCTCGGCCGAAAGCGCGCCCGGCATCATGCACCAGGCGCCAAGCGTTACTTCCCCCGCGCGCCAGCGGGCCTTCAAGGCAGCAGCCATGACAAACCTCCCCAGTCGTCCGCGTAAAGTCGCGGAGCGTTTCATAACTGAGTGTCATCATAAATGATGAAAGTCAATATGGGCGAGGTGGTCCGCGCTTAATGAGCGACGATGCCCTCGATCGCGAGGTTGAGTCGCGGGCGCAGCCGCATGAGGAATTGCTTCTTGGTGACGAGGCCGCCGAGCCACCCGATAAGGCCTATGTAGTAGATGGCAAAGAAGCTTTCCGCCGCATGCAGCGGATCGACATCCTGACGCAGTTTGCCGGCCTTTTGACCGGCGATGATGAGGTCCGCGATCCCGCCATAGATGACCTTCATCAACATTTGCAGATCGGCCTGGCGGGAGGAATTCTCCGGCGGCACTGTGATCTCGCGGATGAGCGCTTTAGCGAGGTCCATGTCACGGCCGTGATAGACGATCATCATGTCGAAGACATGCATGAGCTGGTCGATGAGGCTCGATCCGGCGGGCAGCTTCTTGAACGCTTCCTGCGAGGTCGCGATCATCTCGTCCTTGAAGACCATGACGAGCAGGTCTTCTTTCGATTTCGCATAGAGGAAGAGGGTGCCGGTTCCGATATCGGCCTTCTCGGCAATTTCCTGTGTAGTCGTCTCGGCAAAGCCTTTGGTGCCGAAGAGCTCCTTCGCGGCCTCGACGATTCTGGCGAGCTTTTCCTGCTTGTTGCGTTCACGCCGTCCGGCGGGCGCGGGCTTCCGGTCCTGCCTTGTGGCCGCGCGCACCGCCGCAACCCCTTTTTCCTTACGCTCGACCACCGCTCGCCGCCTCTCCCTGCAGAAAGAACCCAAAGCACAACATGTCGGTTGAACCGGCAATGTCAATGCGCCCGACCGCAGCATGCCCCTTCGACTTGACAGCCTCGGGCGAGTCTATAATCTGAGTGTAGTCATAAATGAGAACCGTCACAACAGCCGGGCCGCGGCGACGTCAGGGAGGCGTCGGCGCGGAAAAAGCGGCGAACGGTCAAAGACTGGAAACGCTCAGGGAGGAAGACATGCCGGCTCGTACCGGGAGGCAGTTTTTGCAGGGGCTCAAGGGGTCCCGCGAGATCTGGATCGGCGCGGATAAGGTTGAGGACATAACGGAACATCCGGCCTTTGCCGGTGCGGCCCATGGGCTCGCGGGGGTCTTCGACCTTCAGCATCAATTTGCGGATGACTGCCTGATGGCAGACCCGGAGACGGGCGAGGCGATCAATGTCAGCCACATGATTCCGCGCTCGAAGGACGACATTCTTCGCCGTCACAAGGGCCTGACACGCATTGCCGAATACACGGTCGGCATCATGGGCCGTTCGCCGGACTACATGAACGTGACCTATGCGGGCTTCGCGGGCCGCGCCGACGAGTGGGGCGCGAATGGAAACGAAGAGGGCGCGGAGAATCTCATCAATTACCAGAAGTTCCTTCGCCGCAACGATATTTCGCTCACCCATACGATCATCCAGCCGACCATCGACAAGGCGCAAGGCGATGCGCCGAAGCCCGGCAACGACGTCGCGCTGCACAAGGTCGGCGAAACGGAGCACGGCATCGTCGTGCGCGGCGCGCGTATCCTTGCGACGCTCGCGCCCTTTGCCGATGAACTGGCCGTCTATCCCGCCGCGCCGCTGCCCCCCGGCGCGGACGATTATGCGCTCGCCTTCTGCATCCCCATGTCGACGCCGGGGCTCAAGTTCATTTGTCGCGACAGCTGCGCCGGTTCGCACAATCTGCACGACCATCCGCTGTCCTCGCGTTTCGATGAACAGGACGCCTTTGTGATCTTCGACGATGTGGAAGTGCCCTGGGACCGCCTCCACATCAACTGCAACCTCCCGGTCTACAATCAGGTGATGACCACGGGCTGGTACCCGAACGTCATGCAGCAGACCATGATCCGGGCACAGACCAAACTGGAATTCGCATGGGGTCTCGGCACGCGCATGTGCGAGGCGATCAACGGCCTGCAGCCGCCCGCCATGCAGATGCTCGGCGAAATCTGGACCTTCTCCGAATTCGCCCGCGCCTGCATTCAGTCCGCCGAGGAAAATGCGCATGAATTCGGCAATGGTGTCTGGTTCCCGCAGGGTGCGCCGCTCGTCGCGCTTCGCGCGACGCTGCCGACCTGGTTCCCGCGCGTGAACGAGATCATCAGGCTTCTCGGTTCGCACAATCTGCTCGCTGCGCCGACCGAGGCACAGCTTGCGGACCCGAAGCTTCGTCCGCTCATCGACCAGTTCATGCGCGGAGCGGGCGCCGTTACCGCGCAAGAGCGTGCGCGCATCTTCCGCCTTGCATGGGACTTTGTCGGTAGTGCGCTGGCGAGCCGCGGCGAGCAGTATGAGCGCTTCTATCTCGCGTCCGGCGCGCGCAATCAGCAGCTGGCGCAACTTTTGGCGGAGCGCACACGCGCGGACCGTCTCGTCGATCGCTTCCTGAATGAGGGAAGCGAAACCTCGAAGCAGAAGGCAAAGCCTGTGGTGGAGACTGTTTGATGAGTGGAAATATCGCGAAGGTCGCAGGCGTCGAGGTCTCGACCGATCATTATATCAACGGAAGGCGCGTTTCATCGAAGGACCGGTTCGCGAATTTCTCGCCGATCGACGGTTCGCATCTCGCGGACGTCGCAGCGGCGGGCAAGCCCGAGGTGGATGAAGCGGTGGCTGCCGCCCGCAAGGCGTTCCCGGCCTGGGCCGCGCTCGGACCGAAGGGACGCCTGCCATATCTCAAGCGCTTTGCCGATGGCATCAGGGCGCGTGCCGCCGAGCTTGCGGCTGTCGAAACGATGGACAATGGTTCTCTGCTTCTCGGCAATGTGCACCGGGTGGTTCCGCGCGCCGCGCAGAACATCGAGTTCTTTGCCGACTGGGCGCTGACGCTTGATGGGCACTCGATCGAGGGGCCGGAAGTCGTCAACCATGTGAAATACGATCCGTCAGGCGTCGCCGCGCTCATTACGCCGTGGAACGCGCCGCTGATGCTGACCACATGGAAGGTGGGCCCGGCCCTTGCAGCGGGCAACACCGTTGTTGTCAAGCCGCCGGAGTGGGCGCCGCTGACCTGCTCGCTGATGGCTGACATCGCGCATGCGGCGGGTATTCCCGCAGGCGTCCTCAATGTGGTGCAAGGCATCGGCGAAGTCGCGGGCGATGCGCTGGTCAATCATCCGGATCTCGATCGCATCAGCTTCACCGGCTCGACCGACACCGCCAAGATCATCGGTCAGGCGGCGGCGCGTTCGATCACGCCGATGAGCTCCGAACTCGGCGGCAAGTCGCCTTTTATCGTCTGCGCCGATGCCGATCTCGATGCGGCGGCCCAGACGGTCGCGGGCCAGTACATGAATGCCGGTCAGGTCTGCCTCGCGGGCACGCGCATTCTGGTCGAGAAATCGATTGAAGAGCCATTCCTCGAAAAGGTGCGCAGCGCGGCAAGCCATATGGTTGTGGGCGATCCGCGTGACAAGGACACGCGCGTCGGGCCGCTCATTCATCCCGAGCATTTCGAGCGCGTCGCGGGTTTCGTCGAACGCGCGAAGAAGGACGGTGCGGTTCCGCTCTGGGGCGGATCGCGCGCGAACTTTGGGGACCTCTATTTCCAGCCGACGCTCTTTGCCCACGTGAGCCCGGAACTCGAAATCGCGCAGCGCGAAGTCTTCGGCCCGGTGCTGACTTGGCAGAGCTTCTCCTCGGATGACGAGGTGATCGAGGTTGCAAACAATACGCGTTACGGCCTTGCAGGCACGCTTTTCAGCCGCAACGAGGCGCGAGCCATGAACATAGCCTCGAAGGTGGTCGCCGGAACGCTCTGGGTGAACTGCTTCTTCGTCCGCGATCTCGCAGCGCCGTTCGGCGGTTCGCGCGACTCCGGCATCGGTCGCGAAGGCGGCAGCTGGAGCTTCGATTTCTACTCCGACATCAAGAACATATCGGTCCGCAAGGGATCGTTTGCTTAAGGGGGATGGACATGGTCCAGATCACGGAACTTGGATATATGGGGCTAGGGGTCAAGAACCTCGCCCAATGGAAGGACTTCGCTGCGCAAATTCTCGGCCTTGAAGTGGTCGATGAGGGCGAAGCAGGGCGCTGCTATCTGCGCATGGACAACTGGCATCATCGCATCGTGCTTCAGGAAGACGGTAGCGACGATCTGACGACCCTGGGCTTTCGAGTCGCTGGCGTGGAAGAATTCCGCGCCATGGCGAAGCAGCTCACCGATGCCGGCGTGAAAATCCGTATTGGATCGGCAGATGAGGCCTATCAGCGTCATGTGCTCGAAGTTATGTTCCTCAACGACGCGAGCGGCTTCCCGATCGAGATTTTCCACGGGCCGCATGTGCAGGCCGACAAGCCATTCTATCCGGGGCGTCGCATGCATGGCCGGTTCAAGACGGGCGATGGCGGTCTTGGCCATCTCATTCAGCGCGAGACGGTCGGCTTCGAGAAGACTTATGAGTTCTACAAGCTTCTCGGCATGCGTGGCGGGATCGAGTATCGCATTCCGATTCCGGGCCTTCCGCAGCCTGTGGATCTCATGTTCCTGCACTGCAACAGCCGCGACCACACGCTGGCCTTCGGCCCGCCCGGCGAGAAGCGCATCAACCATCTGATGCTTGAGGTCGATAATCTCGACGATGTGGGCCTCACCTACGACATCGTGCGTCGTGCGGGTCTCCCGGTTGCCATCGCGCCGGGACGCCACGCCAACGACCACATGTATTCCTTCTACTTCATCAACCCGTCGGGATGGATGTGCGAGATCGGCTGGGGCGCGCGCAATGCGACACATCAGTCGGAATATTATCAGGCCGATACCTACGGGCACGATCCCGTGGCCGGCGTCGTCACAGGCATCATGGAAACGGCCTGATCGCGTTCGTTTTTAACTGCCCGCCATGTCACGCCATGGCGGGTGGCCGGGAAGCGCAACATGTCGCTTTCCGGTGTTTTTTCTTCGTCCAATAATGAGGACTTCCATGTCTGTTCTGACCGGCAAGAGAGAAGAGTGGCGCCGCATCCTGCATGAGGGCACGCCGAAATGGGTGCGGCCTGAGGGCGAT
>JAJXZC010000357.1 GCA_021780275.1 Pseudomonadota bacterium | reverse complement strand
AAGGGCAGATGCACGATGCGGCTCGGCACTTCGATATCTCTTGTCGCAGGCAGAGCGCGTTCGCTTTCTTCCACGATACGCAGGAGCTTGCGCATGGAGACACGGTCGGGATCGAAATGGATCTGAAGCGAGCGAATGCCCGGCGTCATTTCGATGATGCCCGCAACCTTCTTCGCCTTCAGCGCTTCCATCATCGCATGCGCGCGGAAACGCAAAGCAAAGTCGAGGACCATCGGTCCATATTCGATGAGGAGATAGTCGTCGCCCGCCCGGCGATAGGTCACTGCCACGTCGAGATCGTCGATACGACCAAGCACTGCCTGACCCTTGCCGGGCAGGCTCATGACGTGCGGCGCCGACGGCGGACGCCGCAGATTGTGCACCCAGCTTTCCTCGTCATGGCGCATCTTCTCGGCTTCATCGTCGCCGATGTAGCGGAAGCGCAGCTTGTCGCCCGGACGCAGCTGCCCGATCTTCCAGAGTTCGGCCTTGGCAAGCGTCGCCGGACAGACGAAGCCGCCGAGACTCGGGCCGTCAGGACCGAGGATGATCGGCATATCGCCGGTGAAGTCGATCGTGCCGACGGCATAGGCATTGTCGTGAATGTTGGAGGGATGCAATCCCGCCTCGCCACCGTCGAGCCGCGCCCACTTGGGCTTCGGCCCGATGAGACGCACGCCAGTGCGCGCCGAATTGTAATGGACTTCATAGGTCGAGCTGAAAAGCGTCTCGATGTCCTCGTCCTTGAAATAGTCGGGCGCACCATGCGGACCATAGAGCGCCGCAATTTCCCAATGACGACCGAGCACAGGCCGATGCTCTTCAGGCAGAGGCATCTCCAGCGCATCCGCAACAGCGCCCTGACGATTGACGCGCAACACATCACCCGTCTTGAGCGCACCTGTGGCATGACCGCCGAAACGGCCAAGCGTGAAGGTCGAGCGACTGCCGAGATATTCCGGCGCATCGAAGCCATGACGCACGGCGAGATAGCAGCGTTGACCCGCGCTGGTGACATCGCCAATGGCGAGCGTCTGTCCGCGCCGCACCTTGATCGCCTGCCAGTGATTGACGATTTCGCCATCGAGAAGCGCCACCATGTCGGCACCCGTGAGCGCGATCACCGCATCGGTACGGAAAAAGAGCGTCGGCCCGTTGAGCGTCATTTCGAGCGCAGGCACGTCGTCCGCATTGCCGACGATCTTGTTCGCCAGACGGAAGGCAAGACTGTCCATCGGACCCGACGGCGGCACACCGACATCCCAATAGCCGGTGCGGCCGGGATAGTCCTGAATGGTCGACTGTGCGCCGGGCGCGATGACGTCGATGGTCGAGGGATGAAAAATGAAGTGCGCGAGCGTCGACGTGCGCATCGACCCGCCGAGGAAAGACGGCGAACGCACGAGCTGACGCAGATAGTCAAGATTGGTCTCGATACCATAGGTCTGGCTCGCATCGAGCGCGGCGGCAAGTTTCGTTACCGCATCGGCGCGATTGCGGCCCTTGACGATGATTTTCGCGAGCATCGGATCATAGAAAGGCGAGACCTCGACACCTGTCGCAATCCAGCCGTCGATGCGCGCCGTCTCAGGAAACTCGACATGCGTCAGCAGGCCCGACGAAGGCTGGAAGTTTCGTGCCGGGTCTTCGGCGTAGAGACGCACTTCGATGGCATGGCCCTCAGGCTTGCGCTCGTATGACTTCAACTCGCCGAGATCGCCCGACGCCTGCTTGATCATCATCTCGACAAGATCGAGACCTGTCACTTCTTCGGTGACAGGATGCTCGACCTGAAGGCGCGTATTAACCTCAAGGAAATAGAACTTCGCTTCCGCCGCGTCATAGATGAACTCCACCGTACCTGCCGATGCATAACCGACAGACTCGCCGAGCTTGATCGCTGCGGTGTGGAGCTTCTCGCGCATCTCATCGCTCAGGTGCGGCGCGGGCGTTTCTTCCACCACCTTCTGGTTGCGGCGCTGGGCCGAACAATCGCGCTCGCCGAGAGCAATGACATTGCCCTTGCCGTCGCCAAAAATCTGCACCTCGATGTGGCGCGCTTCAGAAACGAATTTCTCGATGAAGATGCCCGCGTCCTTGAAATTGGCGAGCGCCAGACGCTGCACCGTCTCGAAAAGACGCGGCAGATCGCCAGCGCCCTTGCAAAGCTGCAGGCCGATACCGCCGCCGCCCGCCGTACTCTTGATCATGACGGGATAGCCGATCTTCGTGGCCCAGGCCTTGGCGTCGTCAAGGTCGGTGACGAGCGGCGAACCGGGAAGCAGCGGTACGTCGCTTTTCTCAGCCAGATCGCGCGCCGTATGCTTCAGCGCAAAGGCGCGCATGTGGTCCGGCGACGGGCCGATGAAGATGACGCCTGCAGCTTCAAGCGCCGCGACGAAATCAGGGTTCTCCGACAGAAAACCATAGCCCGGATGCACAGCTTCCGCGCCCGTCTGCTTGATCGCTTCGAGAATCGCCTCGGTATTGAGATAGCTCGC
>JAJXZC010000186.1 GCA_021780275.1 Pseudomonadota bacterium | reverse complement strand
GACAAGCTGGGTGCGGAGAAAATTCAGCGCAAGGTCATTGAGCTCCTGCTCCGACAGCCCTTGCCCGGAAAGACCGAGTTGCAGGATCGGCACGCTCGAGGCGCTGAAATTGAGGACTTCCGGCGGCTGCGTCCCGGGCGGCATCTGATGCAGCGCCAATTGGGCCATGGCCGTCACCTGCGCATTGGCCGTATCGAGGCTGGCGCCCGGTTGCAGGAAGATTTTCACCACCGCCAGGCCATTGTAGGTGGTCGATTCAATATGTTCGATATTGTCGACGAGCGTCGTCAGCGACCGCTCGTAGGGGGTGGTCAGCCGGCCTTCCATCTCCTCCGGGTTCAGGCCGGTGTAGGACCAGACGACGGCGATCACCGGGATATTGATATTGGGGAAAATATCCGTCGCCGTCCCGAGGATCACGACCGGGCTCAAGATCAGGATCAGCAGCGCCAGAACGATAAAGGTATAGGGCCGATCGAGCGCGAGGCGGACGATCCACATTCAAAGCACTCCTCGTTTCGGACCAACCCGCCCGATCGCCGCCGGCACAGGAACGAAGCGATTCTCAAGACCAGAAGATGCGGCGTCGCATCGCAACAAACCTGGGCGCCTGCCGGGTTGCGCTGTAATCTGGCGAGCCTTGACGGCTGCGTTCCGCCAGCTCATCAACCCGGTGGCCCGTCTTATGGCGTAGATTACTGACGCGATTCAAGGCAGATAGCCTTAAACGCCATCGCAAGCGCGTGATCGGCCCTAAAGATTCGGTGAAGATACAACAAGGCCGTATAGAGGCCCGCGCGGGGCGCGCGGCAGCATCCCAAAACCATCTCACCTCAGCCACGATCAGGGCATAGATTTCCGCCATGCGACGCCCAATGCAATCCCGCCCCCCATACCCACGAGCCCCTCTGCGGAAATGACGCGCGCCACAAAATTCCGCCTTGCCATGAGCCTTGCGACCGCCTTGGCGCTGACGCTCGCGGATCGCGCTATGGCGCAGGCGCAAATCCATGTCGCGCAGGACGGCAAACTCGCCCCGCTGCCGCCGCAGCGCCCGGCGGTGTTGTCGCCAGGGCGCCCCGCCGCGCCGGGCGACCAGCCTTCGCCGCAAGCGCCCAGTGCCGCGAGTATCGTGCCGGTCCTTCCGCCGACCGCGCCGCAAGCGCCGGGCGAACCGATCAAGACCGGCACCTTCAATGCGGGACCTGGAACATTGCTGAGATTGCCGCCGGCGTCACACGCGCGCATGCATCAATGCGCGACCGAGTGGCAGAACATGAAGCTGACCGGAGCGGCCGAAGAAAAGATCTGGTTTAATTTCGCGCTGAGCTGCCTGACCCGCTAAGCCAGGCACATGCTCCTCACAAGCCAAATCGGGGCGCGCCTTTCCCGATATAAAGACCTTGCCGATATAAAGAGCGGACGAAGACGGAACGGCCAGGGCGCCTCTGCGCCAATCTGGGGCTCGACGCACGACCTCGCGCGAGAGCGCCGAGGCCATCTGGCCGTTACCGTCCTCCTATTGCAACGAGTCTAGACCGGCTCCGGAGCCGCTGGCGCAGGGGCCTTCGGCTTGCGGGGGGAAGACTTGCGCGCCTTTTTGGCGCCGGCCTTCTTGCCCGGCGACTTGCGGGCCGAGGTACGGGCCTTCTTCGCCGCGGTCTTGGTCGCGCGCTTGGCAACCTTCTTGGTGGCCTTCTTCACGCTCTTCTTCGTGGCCGCTTTCCGCACGGCCTTCTTAGCAGTCTTCTTCGCCGCGCTTTTCTTCGCGGGTTTACGCTTGGTGGTAGCCTTCACCATGATCAAGTTCCCTCTGCTATTTTGCCGGCATGCGTTTCTTTGCCGACAAGAGGCATAAATAGCGTAGCGCGGTTAATCAGTCGTGCAAGAGGGGCTTATGCGCGAGAGGCCGAATCGCGCGCCGATTCTGCGCCGTTTTTCTTAGCAAGACGTTGCCCGTTACGATGCGCGCGAAGTCTTCGAACGTATCTTCGCATGCGGTTTACGGGCTTCGTATCGATGCGCGAAAACACGATGCGATGAAGCGCTTCGGCAACCATCCAAAGCCGCTATCGAGCATCGCCATCGACGCGCATGCGCTTTTCAACGCTGAAGCAAAGCTATTGTTTTTCTTGATTCAATTTGCATTTTGAACGAGCGCGCGCATACACCGGCGCACATCATCGCGCTGCTTTCGCACGAACGCGGCGGGCTGCGGTGAAGCGCATCGAATGCGCCGCAGGGCAGTGCTTTTCACCGCTCTCAAACCAATGTCCGCGCGCTCTTTACTGGCGATCGCCGATGTCAATCCGCGCAGCAAAACCGCGGGCAAAAATTTTTTTGTGGGACTCGAAAAAAATTGCGCAAAAAGGCGTCGCGCGCGGCTTTGCAAAGCCTCGAAACGCGATTTCCGCGATTCGCCGATTGATTCGGAGCGGCGTTTCAGATGCCGAGTTTGGTCTTTAGAAGCTCGATGACCGCCTGCGGATTGACCTTGCCGCC
>JAJXZC010000257.1 GCA_021780275.1 Pseudomonadota bacterium | reverse complement strand
CGCAACGAAAGGCGGCCTCGCACATTTGGTCGAAGGCATCGCCCACAAATTGGCGCCCCTGGGGGCGCGCGCCGTCATCATCAAGCCCGGTTTCGTCGAAACGCCCATGACCGCAGGCATGGCAAACAACGGGCCTCTTTGGGCAAAGCCGGACGCCATCGCGCCGATCATTGTCCGAGCCGGCGAAAAAGGCGGCCCGATCGTTTACGCTCCGACGTTCTGGCGCGGCATTATGCTGATCGTGCGCAATCTTCCGGCGGCGGTCTTCGACAGGCTCAATATTTAAGCGGGGTGTGCTTCCGTCAAATGCACCAAACGCGGCGCAATGCCTACGTCATCGTTGCATAATTATCCCACATAGGCACAGACCCCATTCTCCCCGATTGCCGATCTTGACAGCATTCCAATCGCTTAGCTAGCGTTGTAAATTAAGTTATATCCACTGCTATTTCGATTTTCGCGTTAAGTATTTTACAAGTCGACGCGCATGAACCGGATCTTTTCATCCTTCGATGTCGCCGCTTCCAGGTCGATCGCGATTGCCGACGATGTCGAAAACGCGCCCGAACTGTGTGTCATCGTTCCGACCTTCAACGAGTGCGACAATGTCGCAATATTGGTTGAACGGCTCGACGGTGTTTTGACCGGAATCGACTGGGAAGTCGTGTTCGTCGACGACAACTCGGCGGACGGAACTGCTGCGCGGGTGCGGGCCCTTGGCGCGTCCGACCGCCGGGTGCGCTGTATCTGCCGCATCGGGCGGCGCGGCCTCAGCTCGGCCTGCATCGAAGGCATGTTATCGACGACGGCTACATTGATCGCTGTCATCGATGCCGACCTGCAGCATGACGAAACGCTTTTGCCATACATGCGCGACGCGCTTGTCGAAGAAAATGCCGATGTGGTCGTTGCAAGCCGCTATGTTAGCTCGGGTGCGGCGGATGGCCTCGCGTCGCACGGGCGCAAACGTTTAAGCCGGCTCGGCGCAGAGCTGGCGCGCCGGCTGTTGAAATCGGACCTCGCTGATCCCGTCAGCGGATTCTTCATGCTGCGGCGAAAATTGATCGACGGTCTCGCACCGAATCTTTCGGGTATCGGGACCAAAATCCTGATCGACATTCTCGCGTCATCGCCGCGGCCGCTGCGCGTCGTCGAACTGCCCTATCGGTTCCGTGCGCGTCATTCAGGCGAGAGCAAGCTCGATACTCTAACGGGCGTCGAATATATTCTCCTGCTCGCGGAAAAGATCAGTGGCGGCCATTTTCCGCGGCGGCTTTTCATGTTTGCGCTCGTCGGCGCAAGCGGCATCCTTGTCAATCTGATCGTGCTGCGGCTCGCCATGCTCACCGGCAAGGTCGATTTCACCCCGGCCGAAGCGCTGGGGACTGCCGCCGCCATGACATCCAATTTTCTGCTCAACAATTCACTGACCTATCGTGACTGCCGGCTTGGCAGCTGGCAGGCTGTGCGCGGCTTCGCCTCGTTCGCGTGCTGTTGCAGCCTCGGTGCTCTAACGAGCATCACCCTTGCGCGCGATCTCTACGAATTGACCGGCCTGTGGGTGCTTGCCGGGGTAGCCGGTGCCGTCGTCGGCGCGCTGTTAAATTATGCGCTGACTTCGATCTTCACATGGCAGCGCGGAACTTAGGTTCAACCGCACGCCTGCCCTGCCGTATAAGTTCGACGATAAGATAGACATCGATCAGCGTGACGATAAGCGTCGCACCCACTCGGATGCTGCTGAAACTTTCCTTCTTATAATTCGTCACCAGCGTGAAGAAGGCGGCGTTCAGTAAGATTGTCATGAACAAAATCGCCAATGCGCGGATGAGCGCGGGTGGCGGATTTTCGTTCAGAACGTAGATGAAAATCGTCATCATCAACGGAAAATAATATTCCGGGTAGCTGATCTGATTGAAAATGAGGATGACGAGATAGCCGATCATGAACCCAGTGAGGCGCGAGAGCCGCAGTTGATATTGCACGATCAGGGCCGCGATCGCCGCGGGAGCCAGCGTCATCAAGACCAGACGCGACGCGGGGATCGCAACATGAAAGAGTTTCCCGAGTCCTAGGGCAAAAATGAAAATGATTGACGAGCGTGATGCGCCGCGGCCGAGATTCCAGAACAATGGCTTGAAGATCAGCGGACCCCAGACGAGATAGGCCAGCCCCATTCCAAGGACGAATATGGCCACCGCGACGGCGATAAATTTGACGCTCAAGCGCCGCCGGTCGAGGGCTAGAAACGGAACCAGATAGAGCGGATAGAATTTGATCAGCGCGCCGATGCCGAGCGCCGCGCCGGCGAGAGCCTCATTTTCCAAGATAAAAGCAAAAAGCGCGCAGCAGACGAAGAACGCGATATAAACATCATTGCCGCCGACAATTGTCACAAGAAGAAACGACAAGAGATTATCGAGCAGCCCGGCGTAAAGCCAAAAGCGTATCTTCCAATCGAGTTCCTGGCGAGCGCGAACGCGCTTTGCGATCATCCAGGACACGGCC
>JAJXZC010000586.1 GCA_021780275.1 Pseudomonadota bacterium | reverse complement strand
GGCTGACGCTTGTCCCGTGGGATTCGGGCGTTGATCTGTTTTTCGTGATCTCCGGCTTCATCATGGTTTATTCTTCGCAAAACCTGTTTGCGACGCCGGGCGCCAGCTCCGCGTTCATCAGCCGACGCCTCATACGCATTGTCCCGCTTTATTGGCTCATAACCGCAATAGCGCTTATCTTTTCCGCCTACGCCGCTTGGCTCGGAAAGCACGCATTTCCCGATATTTCCGAAATCCTCGCCTCCTTTGGCTTCTTCCCTTTCGCCAGACCCGAAGACGGCCAACCGCGTCCGCTCGCGGCTCAAGGTTGGACTCTCAATTACGAGATGTTTTTCTATATCCTCTTTGCCTTAGCCGTGCGCTTTCGGCGTCCCGTCGCCGTCGCCGCGACGAGCCTCGTGTTGGTCTCGGCGGTTGTTGCGGGTGCGCTCGCCAAGCCATCGGCGACGGCACTCGCCTATTGGAGCGATCCAATCGTCCTTGAGTTTCTGTTGGGAATGTCGATCGCGCTGCTTTGGCAGAGCGGCTTCCGTCTTAGCGGCAGATATACGCTGCTTTTTCTTTTGGGCGGTATCGGCCTACTAACTCTCGACATCGATCAGATGACAAGAGTCAGTGCGCTCGGGGTCGACAACAATGGCTTTGGTCGCCTTTTTGGCGCGGGTTTTCCAATGGCGGTTATTTTCGCGGCGGTTGTGTTGGGGGCATCATCGACCTCAACCGGCGGTCGCGCCGCCGCTTTCGTCGCGCTCATCGGCGATGCGTCTTATGCACTCTACCTTTTTCATCCGCTCGCCATCATTTTCCTGCGCAAATGCTGTCTCGCGCTCGGCTTGGCAAATTTGATCGGCTTTTGGCCACTCGTCGCAGGCGAGATTCTCGTCGCGCTCGGCCTTAGTGTCGCGATCCATGCGCTGATCGAAAAACCGGTAACAGCGGCGCTGCGCCGATGGTGGCAGCCCGACGCGGGGCGCACAATGCAACAAAGGAGTCCCGCAGAGTCGCAAGAGATTTTGGTGTCAAATGCCCCAGATTAGGTCGATTCAAATATTGCGTGCGACGGCTGCGCTATCCGTAGCCTTTGGGCATCTTCAGTCCGAATCTCTCAGCATGCCGGCGGCGGCCGCCTCGCATTTTAGACCGATACTTCTCGATCTGACAGGCGCCGGCGTCGATCTGTTCTTCATCATATCAGGCTTCGTCATGGTCTATGCGTCGCACGATCTTTTTGAAAGCGCGGCAGGCGGGCGCATCTTCTTGCGGCGTCGGATCGCGCGGATCGTGCCGCTCTATTGGCTGACGACGACGATCTTTCTCGCGACGATGCTGCTGCTGCCGCATGCGATCTCGAGCGCGCGCCCTACGAGCTTCGAGATCGTCAAATCCTATTTCTTCATTCCCTATGCTCACGCAGGCACCGACGACATCCGACCGATCTACAAGCTTGGCTGGACGCTCAATTACGAGATGTTCTTCTACTTCGTCTTCGCCGCCGTGCTCTTTCTGCCAATGCGTTGGGCACTCTCGAGCATAGCCGCCTTGTTTCTTGCGCTCGTCGCAATGGGCGTCATCCTCTCGCCCGCGGCCGGGCCCGTCGCCTTCTGGACCCATCCGATCATTCTTGAATTTGTCATGGGTGCTCTTCTTGCCGCGGTTTTTCTCAGGGGCCAGCGGCTTTCGCCTTGGTTGGCTTTTCTGTTGCTCCTCTGCGGCGTCAGCGGCTTTGCCGCGACGACGATCTGCGGGGGCGACGCCCATGGCGCGTGGCGGCCGCTGCTTTGGGGCGTGCCTGCCTTGCTTATTGTCGCCGCGGCGGTGTTGCGCGACGGCACCCGTGGAGCGACGCCGTGGCCTCTTGGCTTTCTCATTCTGTTAGGCGATGCCTCTTATGCGCTCTACCTTTTGCATCCGCTCGTCATTCGTGCCCTGCGCCTTATTTGGGATCGGCTCGGCCTCAGTCTCTTCGTTTCGCCATGGGTTTTCGTCGGCTCGGCGCTGCTCCTCATTATGCCGACCGCAATCCTGCTGCATCTTTTCTTTGAACGGCCGATGACGCGGCATATTCAGAAGCTTTTGACGATGCCGCGGCCTTCCGCATCGACGGCGGCGCAAGCTTAGAATCGTTGCCGGGCGGTATTGCAGGCGTCTTCCGGGCCTTGAGGCGCTGTAACCGGGGCGGCTCGGTCAGTCCTGATGAAAGCTGAGACCTCGTGCTGCGGCGTTCGGAAAATCCGCTCCGCTGAGCGGCACTCGGCATAGAGTCTAGAAAAGCCCTCCCCGGCGTCGGCCTTCGGAGCGCGGCTGGCCAGGGCGGCTCCTAGGGAGGGCCCGATAACGATTGCCGAATTCGGTCTGGGCGCCAAGGTCACGTTCACGTTGATCTGTGGATTCGCCGCATTGCACATGAGGCACGAACGGTTCTCTCGCGCGGCAACAATTGAAGCTGCGCTCTCAGTCGCCACGACTGTCCGAGACGAGAAGCGCCACAGGCAAGCGATCCAGAAGCTGC
>JAJXZC010000035.1 GCA_021780275.1 Pseudomonadota bacterium | reverse complement strand
CGCCCACCGCAATGGGGCCGATGCTGCTCAACATTTCCGCCAAGGCGCTGAATCCCTGCGTCGGCTGCGATATTCCCGCGCCGTCAGACTGAAAAAGAAACACAATCGCTGCGGTTAGAATTGCCCTTCACCTCAACTTCCACGGTATCAGACGCCGTTCCCGCGCCCAAGTGATCCTTTGGGTGCCTCCAACTCGTTCCGCATCTCATTCCGCCGCCCGTTTGCCCCGTCATTCATGCTATGCTGCGCTCGGATTGATCCATCACGGTTCGGGCGTCCCAGCCTGAGCGCATTCTGCGCGTTGGGGCTTGAAATTCAACGGGTTGCCCCAAAGAACCGTGCCCGGGACCAGGAGAATATGCTCGTCGAACTCCGCGCTGAAAACTACGCCGTCATCGACCACGCCATCGCCTCGTTCGGCTCTGGCCTCAATCTCCTTACCGGCGAAACCGGCGCGGGCAAGTCGATTCTTGTCGATGCGCTCGCCCTGCTGATGGGGGGCAAGTCCTCAGCCGACGTGGTTCGCCACGGCGCCGAGAAGGCCGTCGTCTCCTGCGTCTTTGAGTCGACACCCGGCGCCGAGGCTGTCCTTGAAGCCAACGGCATCGACGCCGAATCCACCGACATCATTCTCCGGCGCGAGATTCTCTCCGGAGGCAAGGGCCGCGTCTTCGTCAACAACCAGCCCGCGGCGGTCGCCGTGCTCAAACAGCTTGCGCCGGAGCTTGCGCTTGTACACGCGCAGTCGGAGACGCTCTCAAGTTTCGATCCAACGCAGCAGCGCATTTTGCTGGATCGTTTCGCCGGCATCTCCACCGACGCAGTTGCCGGGGCTTTCGACCGTTGGCGCTCGGCGCAAGACAGGCTCAACGACCTGCTTCAGGGCGAGCAGGACCGCCTGCGCAATGTCGACCTCTGGACCTGGCAGCGCAACGAGATCGAGCAGGCGCGCCTCGAAGCCGGCGAAGACGAGTCCCTGGAAACCGAGAAGCGTGTGCTCGCCAACGCCGAAAAGCTCTACGGCGCCGCCATGAGCGCCTTCGACGAACTTTACGAGGGCGGGGCAAGCGCCGAGGCCGCGCTCCAGGCCGCAATCCGCAACGTCGAGGAACTGGCCCGCTACGACGCGCGCTTCGCTGAATCCGCACAGCAGCTTGCAGGCGCGCGCGCCATCCTCTCCGATGTCGCCGCGTCGCTGCGCGATTACGCCGAGGGCATCAACGCCTCGCCCGATCGCCTGGCCGAGATCGAAGATCGCCTGGCCATTCTCGATCGCCTCAAGAGGAAGTACGGCAAATCCGTCGCCGAGGTGATTGCATTCGGCGAAGATCTGGCGCGTAAGCTGGCCGAGGTCGAAGACCGTGACGGGATTCTGAAGGCGCTTCGCGGCGAACTCGCCCAGGCCGAAGCAGAGTACAAGGATGCTGCCTCCGCGCTGACCGTCGAACGTCAGGCCGCGGCGGTGAAGCTCGGGAAACTTGCCGAGTCGCACATCAACTCTCTCGCCATGAATTCGCGCTTCCAGGTCACCGTCGCCGAGCACGACGCCGAAGCCGCATGGACTGCGCAGGGGTGGGACGAGGTCGCTTACCTGATCTCGCCGAATCCGGGTGAGCCGCTGAAGCCACTGATCGAGATCGCCTCGGGCGGCGAGCTTTCCCGGGTGCTTCTTGCCCTTAAAGTAGCGGTTGAAGAATCATCGTCCAAGTCAAAGAAAAAGATGACTCCGCGCACGCTGGTTTTCGACGAGATCGACATCGGCATCGGAGGGCGAGCCGCTGAAGCTGTCGGCCACAAGCTCAAGGCGCTGGCGCGAGCGCAGCAGGTTTTGTGTGTGACGCATTTACCGCAAATCGCAGCCTTCGCCGATCAGCATCTGGCCGTCGAAAAGCGCGAGCAGGACGGTCGCACGACGACACGCATTCGCGTATTGGATGACCGCGCCCGCACGCATGAAGTGGCGCGCATGTTGAGCGGCGCCAAAGTCACCGACACCAGCCTGCAGCACGCCGCGCAGATGATCGCCGCAAGCCGGTGAGATAGCGCATAACGCCCTGGCAGGCAATTCATAATGACAGAGAAACCAGATCCCCCTCTGAGACGTGGGATCGCACGAACCCTCACGCCGCCGTCCGCTTCCAGCGGCCTATCGTCTGCCAGCGCCGTGAGAACAGGCAGAGGACTACGATTCAACTTGGACCGGCGAATAAATGGACTCCGCGCGATAGATTGTACTGTTTTTACGGCCGAATGATCATCTTGCCTACGCCGTCGCGGTAGTGGCTCGTGAGGTCGAAGGCTTCGCCGATCTGGTCGAGGGGGCGCGTGTGCGTGACGAGCGGCGCGAACCAGTCGGGGTGGGCAATGAGCAGGTCCATCGCCAGATGGGTTTCGTGGTTCGAGCGGCGCACATTGAACAGCGTAATCTCCTTGCGGCGCATGCCCGAGGCGTCGACCGTGAAGGTGGGCGTGGAGTGAATGCCGGTGAGCGCAACGCGGCCTGCGTTGCG
>JAJXZC010000528.1 GCA_021780275.1 Pseudomonadota bacterium | reverse complement strand
CTGAACAGCATCGGTTGTTACCTTCATCGCGATGTCGCTTCCGAAGCATTTGGCCATACTAGCGAGGACGTTGAGACGCTTCCAATTGCCGGCGTCGCCAGCCCGAGCGCATTCGTAGACTAGCGCGCGAGCCGCTTCGATCTGGATAGCCATGTCTGCGAGCATGAACTGAATGCCCTGGAATTCCGAGATGGCTTTCTTGAACTGCTTGCGCTCCTTGGAATAGGCGATGCAGGCGTCGAGCGCGCCCTGCGCCAAGCCCACGGATTGCGCGCCGATCGTCGGCCTGTTGAGATCGAGCGCCCGCATCGACGCCCTAAAACCCTTGCCTTCCTCGCCCACTAGGTTTTCGGCAGGCACCCGCACGTTGTCGAAGAAAATCGGCGTATTGGGCGCGCCGCGAAAGCCCATCTTCCGCTCATGGCGTCCGAAGGTGATGCCGGCCATTTTCTTAGGCTCGACGATGAAGGCGCTGATGCCGTCGGCGCCGGGACCATCCCCGGTGCGCGCCATGACGATGATGCATTCGGCTTCGACGCCGTAGCTGCACCATTGCTTGCGACCGTTGAGGATGTAGCAATCGCCGTCCTTCTTTGCTCGCGTGTTGATGGCCGTTACGTCCGAACCTGCCTGCGGCTCAGAAATGGCGATCGCGGTCACGACGCCGCCGCGGGCGACGATCGGCAGATATTTCTTGCGCTGCTCTTCGGAGCCGAAATGCAACAACGGCATGATGAACATCGAATTGAGGCCGGCAAGCGAGGCGCAAGCGGGCGATACCCTGGATATCTCCTCCCGCGCTAGGCAGACCATCGTCAGGTTGCCATTCGGGCCCCCATACTGCTCGGGTACCCACAATTGCATGAGCCCCATTTCGCCGAATAGCTTGACCAGTTCGGTCGGGAATCGATCGGTTGCGTCGATTTCGGCGGCGATCGGCGCAACATGCTTGGTCACCATCTTCCGAACGCTGTCGCGAAAAGCATTCTGCTCTTCGGTGAAGTTCACGGCGGGTCCTCGCTAGGGCTCGGGGCTGAAAAAAAAGGACTTCCATTGAATGGATGAACCATTTAATAATTGCGTCCTATGACAGGCAAGTCAAGACCCAGCGCACCCGAGCGCCCCCGGACACCTCCTTCCAATCGACGGGTCCGGCCTCCGGATCATCGCGGGGCCGGCGCGGCGGCTCTCGTCACGTTTCGGCCGATCCGCACGCGGCGGGCGTTCGAGGAAATCTGCGAGCGGATTCGCGAGCAGCTCGCGCTCGGCGTTCTCAAGCCGGGTGACAAGCTGCCGGCCGAGCGCGATCTCGCGCAACAGCTCGGGGTCAGCCGCAATGTTCTCCGCGAGGCGCTGCGCAGCCTGGAAATGGCAGGGATTCTGAAGTTGCAAAAGGGCGTCAAGGGGGGCGCCTTCATCCGCGAAGGCGATACCGGCCGCATGAACGAAGTGATGCGGGACATGTTGAGCCTCGGCACGATCTCGGTGCGTGAGCTGTCCGAGGCTCGGATCAATGTCATCGATCTCGTAGTGAGGCTGGCCTGCGTCAGTGCGCGGCAGCGGGATTTCGAGGCGCTCGAAGCCAACATTGAGAAGACGGATGTTGCGACCCGCGAGGGACGCTTGCTCGATCGGGTCGAGTGCTCGCGCGAGTTCTACAATTTGTTGGCCGAGTCGACCGGCAACAAGGTCATCATCATGATCGTGAATTCGGTGACCGATATTCACATGCGCTTCGTGTACGCCAAGGTCGCTTCGAGTGGTGCGGCGACGCCGCGATTGACGGACAAGCGTCGACAGTTTCTGGCGGCATTGCGCGGCCGGGACGTCGCAACGGCAGCCCGCCTGATGCGGGCACATCTGGAATCCGTGCAGCGCATGCTCGAATCCGATCCCGGGTCGATGTCCTTACATGTCGCGCTGGCCGAGGTGCAAACCGGCGTGCGCCGCTGAACGCGACTGGTTTCCACGCAATTCACCGAATCGGACGGTTTGGAGAGAAAAAATGACGAGATATGCAAAGTACCAGTGCCTGACAGTAGATGTCAGGGAAAAGGTCGCAACGGTGACTCTCAATCGCCCGCAAGCGCGCAACGCAATCAACCAGAAGCTCATCCGCGAGTTGCGGACCATATGGGACGATCTCGGTGACGATCACGCTGTCAATGTTGTTGTGCTGACCGGCTCCGGCGATTTCTTTAGCGTGGGTGGCGATGTCAAGGCAATGTCGGAGCGCGAAGGCGGCGACGTGCTGGAGGAGGGCGAGGTGCACGATCCCATGATCAGCCGGCGCGCCGTCACGAGCCCGAGCAGGGACGTGAGCGGCCCGACGATCGCCCCGAGCACCTGGCTGCGGAGGACGTCGACCGGCGGCAGCGTCGCGAGGCTCTCGACCTCTTCGGCGCTGACCACCCGGCCCTGCATGACCCCGCCGCGGATGGCGAGCACCTTGGTCTCGCGCGCCGAGTCGGCGAGCGCCTTGGCCGCGGCGACCATGTCGCCGTCGGCCTC
>JAJXZC010000234.1 GCA_021780275.1 Pseudomonadota bacterium | reverse complement strand
AATTCCTGCCGGAAGAAATGGCTCGCGACCCGCGCGCGCTCGAGCGCTTCGAGCGCGAAGCGCAAGCCGCCTCGGCGCTCGACCATCCGAACATCTGCACGATTCACGAGATCGGCGAATATGGGGGCAGGCCGTTCCTCGCGATGCAGTGCCTGGAAGGGGTGACGCTCAAGCATCGCATCAACGGCAAGCCGCTCCCGCTCGATCTCCTGCTCGAACTCGGATTCGAAATCGCCGACGGCCTCGATGCCGCCCACGCCAAGGGCATCGTTCATCGCGACATCAAGCCGGCGAATATCTTCGTCACCACCCGAGGTCACGCCAAAATCCTGGATTTTGGCCTGGCGAAGCAGAGCTCGAAAGGCGGCGCTGCGGCCGGCGCCACGCTGACGCGGGACGAAGCAGCGACCGTGGCTGAAGAGCAGCTCACCAGCCCCGGCACGGTTGTCGGCACGATCGCCTACATGTCGCCCGAACAGGTTCGCGGCGAGGAAGTCGACGCGCGCTCCGACCTCTTTTCCCTCGGCGCGGTCCTCTACGAAATGGCGACCGGGGTCCTGCCTTTCCGCGGCGATACCAGTGGGGCCATCCTTGGCTCGATCCAATACGCCGCGCCGCCAAATCCCGTGCGGATCAATCCCGGCATCCCTCCTGAACTCGAGCGAATCATCCTCAAGGGATTGGAGAAAGACCGTAACCTGCGATACCAGAGCGCGGCCGACCTGCGCTCGGATCTTCAACGGCTCCGCCGCGATACCGAAACCAGTCGGTCGATGGCCTACAAAGCGGTTCAGGAAGAGGCCGGAGCCGGATCGTCTTCAGCGATGCGCGCCGCTCCGGTCGTGCCAGCCGAGCGTGCAGCGCAATCATCGGGCAGAATTTCGGCTGCAGGGTCGGGCGCCACGCCGGCCATGGGCACACCGCTCGAGCCTGCGGCGGGCGCAAGTCGCAAACGCTATCTGTGGATCGTCGTGGCTGTGGTCGTCATCGCCGCGGCTGGCGGAGCATTTTATTTCTGGCCACGAGCGCCGAAGCTGACGTCGAAGGACTCCGTGGTCCTCGCCGATTTCACCAATACGACTGGCGATTCCGTTTTCGACGGGACGCTGCGGCAGGGGCTTGCCGCGCAACTCGCCCAGTCTCCGTTCCTGAACATCGTTCCCGATCAGCAGGTTTCCCAGACGCTTCGGCTGATGGGCCAGCCCTCGGGGTCGCGGCTCACAGACGCCCTTGCCAAGCAGGTCTGCCAGCGTACCGGAGCTGTCGCAGTGCTCGATCCTTCGATCGGGCAAATTGGCAGCCAGTACAACTTGGTTTTGAACGTGGAAAACTGCGGGACGGGCGAGTCGCTGGCTAGCGCGCAAGCCGTGGCCGGCGACAAGGACCACGTCCTCGAGGCGCTCGGCTCAGTCGCCACTTCGATTCGCGGCAAGCTCGGCGAATCGCTTGCCTCGATCCAGAAATTCAACAAGCCGCTCGCCGACGTCACCACCCCGTCGCTCGAAGCACTTCAGGCTTTTACGCTGGGCTGGCAAGCCACAGGGAACGGCGACCCTACGGCCGCTGTCAACTCATTCCAGCGGGCGATCTCGCTCGATCCGAATTTTGCCATGGCTTACGCCGTGCTTGGAACGGCCTATAACAATCTCGGCGAAAGCGGCCTGGCCGCCGAGAGTCTGAAGAAGGCTTACGATCTCCGCGATCGTGTGAGTGAGCGGGAGAAATTCTACATTTCCGCACACTACGACCAGTTTGTAACTGGTGACCAGGAAAAGGCGCTGCAGGTCTACCAGACCTGTATTCAGACTTACCCGCGCGATTCAGTTCCCCCAACGAACCTGACCGCCATCTACGGGTCACTGGGCGATTATGAGAAGGGCCTTGAGGAGGCACGCCGAACGCTCGAGTTGGATCCCGCCGGAGGGCTGGCCTATGCGAACCTCGTTGACAGCTACCTATTCCTTGGTCGTCTGGACGAGGCGGAGGCCATCTTTCGACAAGCGAAGGCGCATGGCATCGACTCCCTAGCGTTGCATTTCTACGCCTGGCAACTCGCCTTCCTGCAGGGCGACGCGGCGGCGATGGCTCGCGAGTCGGCTTGGGGAATGGGGAAGCCGGGAATAGAAGACGGGTTCCTCTATGAGGAGTCGGACACGGCAGCCTACGCCGGGCATCTCGATGAGGCGAATGGCTTGACCGCCCGCGCGGTCGCTTCCGCAGAGCACGCAGGAGAAAAAGAGCCGGCGGCGGGGTATCAGGCCGAAGCGGCGCTGCGCGAGGCACTCGTCGGTAACGCAGCCCAGGCTCGTGCTCAGGCAACAGCCGCTTTGCAAATCTCCAATGGCAGGGATACCGAGTTTGCGGCGGCGCTGGCCCTCGCGCTCTCCGGCGACATCGTCCAAGCGCAGAAGCTGGCTGCCGATCTCGAGCAGAGGTTTCCACAAGATACGATCGCGCAATCCAACTACCTGCCGACGATTCGCGCCGCGGTCGCGCTCGACCAGAACGCTC
>JAJXZC010000220.1 GCA_021780275.1 Pseudomonadota bacterium | reverse complement strand
AATAATTGATGAAGAAGTCAGTTGTCCTGTTAACATTGGGGAACTGAGAGAATCGACGCAGCCGGAGCCTGACCTTCAGCCGCTTGACGTCTTCTGTCTGACGAACAGAGACGGCGGCTGGCGAAAGGGGTTAGGGCGTTGCGGAAGGCGCCGTGGCGGGGCGGGGAGTCACTGGGTTGTGCGCAGCGTTTTGCGCAGTTGATCGCAATGCGAGAAGCGCAAGCCTTGGGGTCGAGCTTTCGCTGGCGTCGAACGCCCAACGCGGGCGTCGGTGGGGACGAGAGCGGGCAAAAGTTGAGACAAATTCACAGCCGGCGAAGGGGCGCTGGGCGGTGAACTAAAGGACGGTCGGGGGCGGAAAAGATGAGTGCTGTTCACTGGCGAGCGACGTTGCGGGTCGTCTTGGCGAGTTTCCTTGCGACTGCGGCGGTGAGCGCCCGCGCTGAAGGCCAGCATGTTCACGCAATGTCGGGCACTGAAGCAAAATTTGAATATTGCACAACCTGTCATGGTCCCTCCGGCCAGGGTTTTCGCGGCTATTACGTCATGCCGCGCCTCGCCGGGCAGCAGGTGCAATACATCGAGAATCAGCTGCGCGCGTTCCAGGATCAGCGCAGGCGCAATCCCGTGATGACCAATGTGGCTCACGGCATAACGCCCGACATGTTCGCGGGCTTGGCAAGACGCATGAGCAGCTTGAATCCTCCGCCCTTCGGCGGCGCGCCCGCTGGCGACATTGCCTTGGGCAAAGAAATTTATACGCACGGGTTGCCTGATCAGAACGTGCCCGCCTGCTCCGCCTGCCACGGCCCCGACGCAAAAGGACAGCGGGAAATTCCCCGACTCGCCGGGCAACTCTATTGGTACATGGTCCAGACCCTCGAATTATGGAACAGCGAACGCGGTCAGGGCGGACGTGAAGACATATCCTGGATCATGCGGCCGACGGTGGCGGACTTGACCCCGAAACAGGTGCGGGCGGTCGCCGAATATGTCAGCACGCTCAGGTAAAACTACGGGGTTTGTTGCGTCAGTCGGATAAACACGCCTCGCGAGAGATCTTGGAACATGAACCGCATGCTCAGGAAAATTTCGGTCCTTGCGATTTCCCTTTTCGCCTCCGGGCCCCTTCTGGCGGACGATCTGGCGATCGAAAATTGCGCCTGGTGTCATGGAAACTCCGGGCAGGGTTATTCCAAGGCGCCGCGACTGGCCGGCCAGAGGGCGCCTTATCTGGTGAACCAGCTCCACGCTTTTTCGACCCACAAGCGAGATGAAACTCTTGGGGTCAAGTATATGTGGAACGCCACCGCGAATCTCGACCCTTCGACAGCGAGTAGGTTGGCCGCCTATTTCTCCGCTCTCCCGCCTGACGCCGCAAAAGATGGCGAAAGCGAACTCGTCGCCGAAGGCAAGGCCATATTTGAAAACGGCGCGCCTGACGAGAACGTCGTCGCGTGTCAGGCGTGTCATGGCCCCGCAGCGCAGGGCGTCCGCGAGATTCCGCGCCTCGGCGGGCTGTCTTATTATTATGTGAAGCGCAGACTCAATGATTGGCGCCAGGGTCTCGACGAATCGGGAACGCCTATGCCGAAGGTTGGGGCCTCCCTGTCGCCGAGGCAAATCGACGCTATCGCCTCATATATTAGCTTTGTCGAAAGCCAATCTTCGGAGAGATAGCGCGCCCTCCGCCCTCGACAGCCTCCTGAGGCGCTGGGTAGCGCCCCAATTGGCTTGATTTGGTGCGGACGGCGGGGGTCGAACCCGCACAGCCAATGGCCGAGGGATTTTAAGTCCCTTGCGTCTACCAGTTTCGCCACGTCCGCTCGCGCGCGCTTTCTCGCATGTTGCGCCGCGCCGCGAAAGCCCCTCAGCCCCCAGTCCCTCAGCCCGCTGAGTCCTTGGCGATCGGCGGCTGGAAGGCGAGGCCCATGTCCCAGGGGAAATAGATCCAGGTGTCCTGCGAGACCTCGGTGATGAAGGTGTCGACCAGAGGCCGCCCTTGAGGCTTTGCGTAGACGGTGGCGAAATGCGCCTTGGGCAGCATCTCGCGCACCACTTTGGCGGTCTTGCCGGTGTCGACGAGGTCGTCGATGACCAGGATGCCGGCGCCGTCGCCGCCCGAAATATCCGCGGCGATCGTCTTCAACACGTGGAGGCCGCCCTGGGTCTTGTAATCGTGGTAGGAGGCGACGCAGACCGTCTCGATGACCCTGAGGTCCAGCTCGCGCGCGATGATCGCCGCCGGCACCAGCCCGCCGCGCGTAATCGCCACCAGTCCCGTGAACGGCCCGGCGCCCGCGAGGCGCCACGCGAGCGCCCGCGCGTCGCGATGAAACTGATCCCACGAAACGGGAAAGGCTTTCTGGCTTCGGTCTGTCATGTCGTGGCCCTCGTTTTCGCCGCCCTCTTAGCAAGGCGTTCGCCATCCCGCGAGGGCGCGCGAAATGTCATCAACAGCGCTAAAGCGGCGCGACCTCGCCCTTCAGCCTCGCAACCATCGCCTCGACGG
>JAJXZC010000443.1 GCA_021780275.1 Pseudomonadota bacterium | reverse complement strand
CTCTGGAGAAACCGGCGTTGCGGTCCGGTGACCATTGCATCGGGGTCCGCACCCCGTTGCGATCGCCAAGATGAATATTGTCGCCCATTCCGATCTCGTCGCCGTAATAGACAACCGGCGTTCCGGGCATCGAAAGAAGCAGGAAGTTCAGCAACTCGATGCGTCGTCGATCGCGCTCCAGCAAAGGAGTGAGACGACGGCGAATCCCGAGGTTGAGCCGCGCCCGCCGATCGGCGGCATAAGTCTCCCACAGGTAATCGCGCTCCATATCCGTCACCATTTCGAGCGTCAGCTCGTCGTGGTTGCGCAGGAAGATCGCCCATTGGCAGTTTTCGGGAATTGGCGGCGTCTGCCGCATAATATCGGTGATCGGGAAGCGGTCTTCGCGCCCGATCGCCATATACATGCGCGGCATCAACGGGAAATGGAACGCCATGTGGCATTCGTCGCCGGAGCCAAAATAATCTTTGGCATGCTCTGGCCACTGGTTGGCTTCGGCGAGGAGCATCTTGCCCGGGAATTTTGCGTCTAGCTCGGCCCGAATCCGCCGCAGGACGGCGTGGGTCTCAGGAAGATTTTCGCTGCTCGTGCCTTCGCGCTCGATCAGATAAGGAATCGCGTCGAGCCGAAACGCATCGACGCCCAGATCGAGCCAGTAGCGCATGATCGAAAGGACCTCGCGCAGGACGCGAGGGTTGTCATAGTTGAGATCCGGCTGATGGGCGTAAAATCGGTGCCAGTAAAACGCGCCGGCGACCGGATCCCACGTCCAATTCGATCGCTCGGTGTCGAGGAAAATGATGCGCGTTCCGAGATATTTTTGGTCGGTCTCCGACCAGACATAAAAATCGCGTGCGACAGAGCCAGGCTTCGCGCGCCGCGCCCGCTGAAACCACGGATGCTGTTCGGATGTATGATTGATGACGAGCTCGATGATGACCCGAAGGCCTCGCGCATGCGCCGCTTGGATGAAACGGCGCACGTCGCCGATCGTGCCGTAGTCCGGATGGACGCCGCGATAATCGCTAATGTCGTAGCCATCGTCGAGCAGTGGAGACGGAAAGAAGGGCAAAAGCCAGATCGCCGTCGCGCCGAGATCGGCGATATAATCCAGTTTCTCGATCAGGCCGGCGAAGTCGCCGATCCCGTCGTTATTGGAGTCGAAAAAGGATTTGACATGCACTTGATAGATGACAGCGTCCTTATACCAGAGCGCGTCATCGGGCTGTGCGGCATCGGCCGGCTTGCTGAAATGAGATCGGCGCACATCGACGTTCATGCGGCACCTTCATTGACGGGTCTGAACCGCCAAATGGCGTAAGGCAAGACAGATGGGTCGAGCCTCACGCGTTGCAGTTTCCCCGTCCAGATGAACGTGACGCCCTCGTGAATGAGATCGTCCACATGAAGCGATTCGTGGTCCGGCAAGTTCCACTCCCAGAGGGGAATTTCAAAATCTGCTTCCTGTATATGATGCGGATCGAGATTGACCACGATGAAGATCAATTCGCCGCTGTCTCGAACGGGTCTGGCATAGGCAATGATCTGGTCGTTAAAGGCGTTGTAGAATTTTACGCCGCGATGAGTGTGTAAGTCGCCATTCGCGGCGCGAATTCTGTTGAGGGCCGCGATCTCGGCTTTGATGTTCCCGGGTGCATTGAGATCGCGTGTCTTGATCTCGTATTTCTCCGAATCAAGATATTCCTCGCGCCCCGGCAGGGCTGCGGCCTCGCAAAGCTCGAAGCCCGAATAGACGCCCCACAGACCGGAGAGCGTTGCGGCCAGGACCGCGCGAATGAGGAACCCGGCGCGGCCCGAATGCTGCAGAAAATAAGGATTGATATCCGGCGTATTGACGAAGAAGTGCGGGCGGAAAAAATAAACCGCCGGCGGCGACGTGAGTTCCGTCACATAGTCGGTGATCTCCCGTTTCGTGTTGCGCCAGGTGAAATAGCTGTAGGATTGGGAAAAGCCGATCTTTGCAAGCCGGTACATCATCTTCGGCCGCGTAAAGGCCTCCGATAGAAAGATGACATCGGGATGCCGCGCGCGGATGTCGGCGATGAGCCATTGCCAGAACGGCAGCGGCTTGGTGTGCGGATTATCGACACGGAAAATCCTGACGCCGTGCTCGATCCAGAACGCAACGATGTCGCGCAGCGCGGTCCAAAGTGCGGCGGCGCCGTCTTCGGCGTAGAATTCGACGTTGACGATATCTTCGTATTTTTTTGGCGGATTTTCAGCGAAGCGCAGAGAGCCGTCGGCACGCCAGCGAAACCATTCGGGATGATCTCTCAGCCAAGGGTGATCCGGCGAGCACTGGACGGCGAAATCAAGGGCGATTTCGAGGCCCTGCGCGGTAGCGGCGGCGATAAGCCGTGCAAAATCCTCGAACGACCCAAGCTCGGGATGCAGCGCGTCATGGCCGCCCTCCTCCGCTCCAATTGCGTACGGGCTTCCGGGGTCCTCGGCCGCGCTTGTCAGGCGGTTGTTCTTGCCCTTGCGATTGGTCCGGCCAATCGGGTGAATTGGCGGCAGATAAAGGACATCGAACCCCATTGCCCGGATATCGGGCAGCCGTGCGATGACGTCGTCGAACGTGCCATGCCGGCCAGGAAAGGAAGAAGCAGATCGCGGGAATAATTCGTACCATGCGGCAAAAGCCGCTTTTTCCCGTTCCACATCGATGCGGACAGGCTGCGAGCGCGACAAAAAGCGCCGCGGCTGCGCCCGCTCTATCAGAGATCGAACGCTATCGTCTGCGAATAGCTCGAGCGCCGCCGCTGCCGAGGCTGTCGCAAGACGTTCATTTAAGGCGAGCAGCTTCGATTTTATGCCGGGCTCGGCGGCAACCGATGCAGAGTTGAGCAGCGCCGTTGCTTCAGCCAAATCGAGCGCGATGTCGCGGCCAGCGTCGTGCTTGATCGTGATATCGCGAAAAATGCTTGCGAATTCGTCGATCCACGCTTCGATGACGTATTGATGCACGCCGAGTCGTCTTGGACGAAAAGTGCCGTGCCAACGATCGTTCTGGCCGAAACGAAGCGGAGCGCTATGCCACGCCTCGTCTGCAAAATGCCGCCAGCGTAGCTGCGCGCCGATGGCTGGATGCCCGTCAGAAAAGATATCAGCAGAGACGGAGACCGGCTCGTCGATCGCATAACGTGCAGAAAAAAGTCCTCCATCCACCGAAGGTTCGATCGACTCAATCGCGATCCGTGGCGCGGCCATTGCCGCCTCCAAGCTTTCGTGCATCTTGCCAAAGCTCTGGGCGGGAACCCGAAGCGATACTGTGCGCTCGACCTTCACGACCCGCACCTCTCCTTGTTCAACTCGTGCCAGGGGATCTCCCTCGCCACTAATACGTAAAAGATTGACATCCGCGCCCGAGATCACGGCGAAAGCACCGCTTGCAACTTCGATTTTCGCGCCAGACACGTTCTTGCTGATAAGCGTAATCAGCGCCTCTCGTGTCTCAGACTTAACGGGCAAATAGTCACGGACGAGCGCCGTGCTGGCGTCACCTGCACGGCTCAACGCGCGCATCTCGCTTCGCGTTCCAAAGCTCTGGATAAGATTGAATTGCTCAATCATTGTGCGAAGTTCTGGTTCGTTATCGTGGACAGGGTCGAACGGGACCAGAAGACAATCACCGATTGCCGCTGCAATGCTCAACCGCGGCGCGCCGGGCGCCGGGTGCGCCGGGCGGCTCGGTGGCAAAGCGTGCGGCGAGGCAACGACGCATCCCACCCGACGCAGAAGATTAAACTCGTCCGAAAGCCAGCTCGCGGAACGATCCCACCACGGCAGCGAGCTAAAGCCACTGTCGAAGCCGCTGCCGCATAACCGATCGATTGCTTGCCACGACAGGCCCGGCGTGTAAGCGAAGGAAATCATCCCAGGAAACGCTCGCCTTAACATGGAATTGAGGAGACGCCACGTCTGCGGTGCCATGCAGCCGGGATTGAGAAACCGAAATCCACTGACGCCAACGCTCAGCAATGCGCCGAGCGAGCCGGCCCATAAGGCGAGAAGCCGCTTAAGATGGTCGGATTCCTTGAAACGAGGCACGGCTGCGCCTGTGCCCGCCTGCAACGATTTCGGGTCAAGACATTCTGCGCTCGCTTCGTCGAAAAGGTCGGAATATTCCGCGACGAGCGGACCCCTGGCATCGGCCCGGTCAATGACGATGTCGAGGAGAATGCCGAGACCGTGCGCGGTGCAGGCTTGGCAAAGCATTTCCACGACATCAACGGTCTTTGCGCTTCGCGCTCTTCCCGCGAGAGCCGCGAGAAGCGGATGCGCAATATCGATGCTTCCGGTAAGGAAGGGATCCTTTTTTGGACCAGGCAAAAAAGGCGGCGGGATCGCAAGATAATTGAATCCAATCTTCCCGCACCGGCGACATAGGTCATCCCACGCGCAACATATGGGGCTTTCGTAAAGCTGGAGATAAGCGACGCTTTTTCCCAGAAGGCCGCAGTTTTCGTTCTGCACCGCGGGTTGCCCTCGGCCTCATCGTTTTACCGACTATACCGATGCAAAACGCTCTGAAAACGGCGCGGTTCCGGGCACCACGGCGCTTGCGCCGAGGCGTATACGAACGATCGTCCGGACGCCGAACGCAGCAGCCTAAGGGGGCGAAGCGATGCCCGGCAAGATTTCGTATGATTATGCCGCCAGCGAGCGGCGCAGCAATGCCAGCAGAGCTTGCTTGAAATTCGCACGCGATGCGACCGGTCCCGCCGCGGTCGAGAAGAGACGGATAAGAAGTTGACGTCGCTGTTCCTCTGACGCCGAAAAGCCGATGATTGTCTTTTGACCTTCTTGTTCTATCACGCGCGCTGGGAGAAGGCCGACATCGGCAACATAAAGGTAAAGGCTATCGCCAAGTTTGAGTTGGGCGGGCGTTTCCAACGCCGCGGTCTCTGTCGATAATTCGATCATGCGGCAGCGGCCGCGAATATCGGTCCCGTAGGCAATGGCGACGATTTCGTCGATGAAGAACCGCTCTGTCGATCGCGGACGTTCAAAGCATACGAGAAACGCCGCGAACGAGAGGACCATGGAGACCCCCGCCCAGATCAGATTGAAAAAGTCGCTGGGCGGAAACTCGGAAGGGGCATAGGGTGAAATAACCGACCACATGATACAACTGGCGGACAGCAGCGCGACGAATCCGAATGTCATCGCCATCTTGACGCGAACGCGCGAGATTGTGCGATCGCCTCCCTTATCGGTGACCTTGAAGGGCCTCCCGAACGGGCGGACCACCGCCGAAAGCAAAGTATACGAAATCGCCGGCGCCGGCAGCGTGTGCGTAACTTCCATGAAGAGCGGAAGCGTGCGCACGCCGGATATCCAGCCGCTATAGATCCAAAGGGCGAAGAGAGCCGGCAGGCCATAACGAAGAAAGGTCAGATAATCGGCATAGAAGGCGGGCATGCCGAAGAACCAGTAGAGCGATGGCGCAATCAGCATGAGAACGACGAAAGGCTTGCAGAGCCAGTTCATAACACCGTGGATAAAATGCAACCGCTGCATCAGCGAATAGCCCCGCCCGCGCAGGGGGCCGTTGCGAAGCAACGCGACCTGGAGCGTACCGAGACACCAACGTGTACGCTGCGTGATATATTCCGGTAGCCCTTCCGCCGAAAGGCCGATGCTGAGCTGTTCGTTCAGCCAATGCGTCTCGAATCCGCGGGTCATCAGTTGATAACTCAGATTGAGATCTTCGCAGATTGCACCGTCTGGGAAGCCGCCGATGAGGTCAAGGCAATCACGTCTGACGACAAAGGACGTGCCGACGCAGAAGGCGCAGCCCCAGGCATCTTTGGCTGGCTGAAAGACGTCGAAGAAAATACGCTGATCGTCGACCCAGGCGTGAGCTGCGGCAAGATTATGCTGAATCGGATCGGCATTATAAAAAAACTGCGGCGTTTGCACGATTGCGGCGCGCGGATCGGCGAATAGCCCGACCGTTCGCCGCAGGATGTTGCGGCTTGGCGCAAAATCGGCGTCGAGCACCAGAATAAGCGGCGCATTGGTTTCGTTCGCCGTATAGCGAAGCCCATTGTTGAGATTGCCGGCCTTGGCGCCCTTGTTATCGGCCCTCGTCAGATAACGCGCGCCAAGTCTGGCGCAATAGGCCTTAAGCCAATCGCGGCGCGTATCGTCCAATACCCACACCGTGAAATGCGGATAATCAATTGCGAGCGCCAGGACGATGGATTTCTCGATGACTTCGAGCGGCTCGTTATACGTACAAATGAAGACGTCCACCGACGGCCAATGGCCTTTTGCCTGCAAGCGCTGCTGCTGGCGATCGGCCTCGGCGGAGCGATCGCGCCAGCGCAGCAGGATCGTGATCGAGAGCAATGTATAGGCGATGGCGCAGGTCTCGAAAGAAAAAAAGACGCGCGGCCATAGCGCGGCCGCCGACCATTCGAATGGCGGCAGCGTGTCGGAATAGCGCCAGGCAAGATAGACGAGAATGATCGCAGCCGTCGTGCCCCCGAAGATGAGCCGGCCGAAGAGACTGTCGCGCGACAGCAGGGCGGCCAACAAGATGAACGCGAGGAAGACACCGAGATCGAGCTGCAAGGCGCTCGCAAGATCGGGCGGCGAAGGGAATACCATCAATAGACTCGCGATCCGGTGAAAGGATTGAAGTCATTGGCGGCGAGCGCGGCCCAGGCTGTCGCGCCGAGATGCGGCCTGCGATAATAGAAAAAGTCGTTGCCCTTGCTGTCGGGCCCCACCGCGAGACCCGTGGCAAGCTTGTCGGAATCGGTCGCGTAAAGATACCCGGAGGGAGAAGCCTGCTGGAGCGCCGCCGACAACAGCCTCTCCGCTGCCTTCGTCTCACCCTCCGCGCGCATGACGAGGGAGGCCTGCGCCGTTCCCTCAGTCCAAATCCCGCCGTGGCTGCCATTGAAATCGAAGCCGCCGTCGGTGGCGAGGTAGTGAACCGCAAAATCGAGCGACTTATGCCATGCGGCGGGCGGCGGTTGCACGCCGATCAACGGCCACAAAAGTGCATCGAGCGCCATTTTGTCGGTCGGCTGGCGGGCCCCGTCCGGTAATGTGCCGAGGCGGAACATGCCGGCCCTCGCGTCGAACATCGCATCGAGAAACGTTTTTGACTGCTGCGCCAGGATGTCCGACATCGGACCAGGCGCCATGCTCTGAAGCCGTGTCCCCAAGGCATGGACATCAACGTTATGCTCGGTCGAGCGCCAGGTGAGTGTGACTTGCTTTTTGTCGAAACCGGCAACGCCGCCGCTAAATCCGCCGACGCCGTTTGTCTCGCGCGTATTGTTCGCGATCCAGGCAGCGAGCGAACGCGCTGTCTCGAGATAGCGTGGTTCATGCGTCGCCTGCTCGAGCGTCAAAAGCGCAAGGGCCACCCAGGCGACATTGCCGGTCTGCGACCCGTCTTGATACGCATCTTCCGACCAGGCGCGGCGCGTATGATCCCACCACCCCGGCAAGAGGACGGGACCGGGCCCAACCGGGCCGGCCCGATAGGCATTGCGGATACGCCCGTCGTCGAACGTCCGATCGTTGCGCGCGGCGTCAACGAAAGCATCGCCGATGCGACGGGCACGCGCGACGTCGCCGCAGGCCACAAGCGCCGTGATCGCCAGCGCGTTGTCATAGGAAAATGCGGTGGTCGCGAGCGGCCCGGGAAGCCGCGTCTCCCCCGGCCCCGGTTCATAGCTGAGAAGAAACAGCGGCGCCCCGGGCCCCGGTCCGCCTGCCCCATCGACGTGGCGCGCAATCGCGCCGCAGGGCGCGCGTGCCTGCGCCGCCAAGGCGACAGCTGAGCTCGGCAGGGCTGCGAGCATCGTCGCCGCGAACCAAAGCGACCTCATAAATCTCCGCCCCAGTGTCCTGCGGTCGGAAGTGCCGCGACAGCAGCGGTTGTGCGCGCCACCAATCGCGAGATCTCGCGCCAAACAACCGAGGTCGAGGGGATCCATCCGCTCGGCCGGCTGACCGTGATCCATTTGCCGACCGGACAGGAACCTTGCGGCGACCCCTCTTCATTGCGCGGCCGAAGCGCATCGACATTGTCCGGTTTGACGACGACATACATTTCGCGGCGTTCGGTTTGCGGGAACGAAACGGCGTAAAGCTCGTCCGTCTTCTCATCCGATTTCGGAATGATGTCGCGCACAACGCCCCCGACCGACGCGGCAGTTCCGGCGCCAGAGATCGTCACCCGTGTGCCGACGGTGAGGGACGATGCCTGGCGATAGGAAAAGATCGCAACGGCAAAGAGATTTTTGCAGTTCACGAGCGTCGCGAGCGAATCGCCGGCGCTGACGTATCGGCCGGGAGCCGCATTGATATGCAAGACCTCCAGTGGGCCCGGGGAGACGAGCTTGATCTTTTGCAAGCTCGATACACGCGCTTGTTCCTGGCGTACCAGCGTTGATGCGCTATCCAACGCAGCCCTGGCCTCTTTTTCTTCGATTGCCTTTGCCGAGGCATCGAACGCAACGTCGCGGCGCTTTTGCGCGATTGCCGCGATGCCAATCAGATCGTCGCCGATAAAGACATTGCTTCGCAACGCGTCAAGTTGCGTCGTCAAGGCTGCGAGTTGCGCGGATGCGGAGAGACGATGCGAATCCGCCGCCGCCAATTGTTGCGACACCGGTTTGACCATGCCGGCGCTCACTTCGCCGTGCGCGAGAAGCGTGACCTCCTGATCGTGAATCGCCTTCCTTTCGCCGAATGATGCCTGTGCCGAACCGGCATCTGCTTTCAGCGCCGCGACTTTGTCCGAATATTGCTTTATGAGCTGGGCTTTCTCTGCGGCGATCTCTTGGTCCAGCACGGCGATGTAATGGTGATCCGCCTCATACTCGGCACGCGCCGTTTCGTAAGCTTGCCGCAGCGTGTCGTACCGGCTCTTCAAGTTCATCAAAGTCGTCTGGTCAACCCGCGTGTTGGAAACCTCCGCGAGTGGCGCGGAAGCTGCCATATGCGTGCCGACACTGGCGCTGACACTGGAAACTTCGCCGGGAATCGGCGTGGTGAGCAGACTGACCGGTGCGTCGAGGATGGCGCGATCGGATTGATCGGCGACGATCGGCGGTAAAGCCGCCGTCAACAGCAAAACAGTCAAGGTTCCGGCCACTGGATAAGCTGCGGCTTTGATGATCCTGCTATGAAACCGGCGTTTGCGTTCTATCTGGCGGTCGGCGCGGACGCCGGTGAATGCGTTAATTGTGGTCTCAGGCATAGGCAGCAATCCGTTTCGCTAACGACGCCTCCGCCCTGTCAATAATTTCGTGCAACTTTGCACATTAACAAATTGCCTCCCATATGGTTCGCGGCCGCTTTGTCGAAAGCGTCCTCGCGAGAGCCCATTTTCTAGGCAATCGCACCGCGTTCTGTATCGCCCGCTAATGCCACTGGCTTGATCCCGCGCCATGCAAGGGATGGCTATGGGGCCCGGAAGCATGCGAACCGGACGATGTATCGGCGTCTCCGGAACTCGCGCCGGACGGCGTCCCTTGCTTGACCTTCGCGCCGTTCACTCTCGACGCCGCTTTCGCTCGGTTCGCGACATGCGGCTTTTTGATCGGAGGTCGATAATGATAGGTGCCGGCGGAAGACCAGCCGTTGCTTTGCGCAAAAGCACCGCTCATGCCGAAAATGGAAGCGCTAACCATGGCGGCTATCGCGACGGACCGCATGTTTTTCTCCATGATATGTGTCGGCG
>JAJXZC010000097.1 GCA_021780275.1 Pseudomonadota bacterium | reverse complement strand
GAAGCGCATCGAAATCCGCTTCCCCGATCCGACGGCGAACCCCTACCTCGCCTTCTCGGCCATGCTCATGGCCGGCCTCGACGGCATCGAGAAGAAGATCGATCCGGGCCAGCCGATGGACAAGGACCTCTACCACCTGCCGCCGGAAGAGCTGAAGCAGATCCCGACGGTTTCCGGCTCGCTCCGCGAAGCCCTGCTCTCGCTCGAAGCCGACCACGACTTCCTCCTGAAGGGTGGCGTGTTCACGAAGGAGCAGATCGAGGCCTATACGGACCTGAAGTGGGAAGAGTGCCTGCGTTACGAAATGACGCCGCACCCGGTCGAGTTCGACATGTACTACAGCGTCTAAGTCTCTTCACGGTGGACTTGGGCAGAGGGCCGGAGCGAAAGCTCCGGCCCTTTTCTTTAGGCGCCCACCAGTTCGAAGGACGTGCCGCAGATGCGCACCGCATTGCCCTCGACCGGCACCCCGGCTGCGCGGGCCCGCGCAAGACAGGCTTGCGGATCGGCGACCGCAATGTCGATTCCGACGACCCCCGTGCCGTCTGCATCAACCGACTCAACGAAGCGGATGACGCCGCGCCTCAGCGCGATTTCGGGACCGCGCGCGCCCATGCGCATTGGCTGGTCCAGAAGCCTGGCCCAACGCGCAGCAAGCGCCTCAGGAGTCGGGCTCTGGATCGTAACGGCAAGAATTGCTGTCGATATGTCGTTGCGGGCGCTGCGCCAGTCGGGGCCCGCATAATGCCAGTCGCTGTCGCGGTCGAACCAGTTCTCGACGCCGGTGACCGAGTCGACCGAAGTCAGGACCCCGCCGAAATCACCCGGGTGAAAGTGTGTGAAGACGGAAGCCCCGTCATGCTCCGCAATCTTGCGCGCGCCGAGGCCGAGAATCCGCGCACGCTCAGCGACGGCATCCTTCGCCTGAAGGATCACCATATAGCCCGCGTCGCCGCCGCGGCGGTGAAGGTAGCGCAAGGCGGAAGCATCATCCTTCACCGGCTGCACAACCTCGAGGAATTCGCTGCCGACCGGCATCACAGCGTTGACGAGCCCGAACACGCCGACCGCCGGATCGTTGAATGCGACCTTGAGCCCCAGCACCTTTCCAAGCAGCTCGACGATCGGCTTGAGATCATGCGCAACAAGCGCCACCTGACGAAGCCACATGGTTTAATTCCCCCCTCTGCGTTTTGTTTTGGCGCAGCGTGACGGTGGAAACCGCTCGCGTCAAGCCGACGAAACGGTAACGTCGAAAACCGTTCTAATCCGTATACTGTATATTTAAGTCAGTTTCGCTGCCCCAAATTTGTCGCGCCTGCACAGCCCAATTCCTGTTGACGCTTCCATGACAACAGGCCTAGCATTTTCACATTCGATGGCTCCAACGGGGAGGTTTTGAAGATGACTCCACCGACGCAGGCAAGATCCTGAAACATCTGGATCTTGCATTTCATCGCAGTCCTGACGCGTTCTTCATGGGCGGCCGGTCAGCCAACCATTTATGCCATAGAGCGCAACGTGAAACTGACGCCCGGGCTACTCACATTGAGTGCGCAGGCGATAGCAATGGAACAGGCCCTGCTCTTAAGCTGGGGCGAGTGCGAACAGCACATCCATAAGCAACCCCGCGAGGAACGCCCGACAGGATGACCGGGGCTTCCGCTGAGCGGGGTTGCGTGCATTGAAAATCGGCTCGCGCCATTCACTTCCCGACCTTCCCTCCCTATCTAATTCTCCGTAGTGCCCAATTGCCGCCTCGCTGCGAACACAGAGGCAGGGTAATGTCGGTCGCCTATAGACCGGAACCTGTAGACCGGAAAACGAGGGGATGAAATGTCGAACGGCCGCGCTGTCATTTTGGGAATACTCGCCGTCATTGCGCTGATCGGCGTCTGGATATTTTCCAACATCAATACGATCCCGCGCCAGGACGAGGCGGCGAATGCTGCATGGAGCCAGGTACTGAACCAGTATCAGCGGCGCGCGGACCTTGTGCCCAATCTCGTTGCGACGGTGAAGGGCTATGCCGCGCATGAGGAAAAGGTGCTGACCGAAGTGACGAATGCCCGCGCCCGGGTCGGCCAGCTCACCGCGCCCGACCCGACCGACGAAAAGGCCGTTGCGAATTATCAGGCCGCCCAACGCGAGCTTGGCGGCGCCCTGTCGCGGCTTCTGGTCGTGTCGGAACAATACCCGCAGCTGAAGGCGAACGAGAATTTCCTGACGCTGCAATCACAGCTTGAAGGCACCGAGAACCGCATCTCCGTCGCTCGGCGCGATTATATCGGCGCCGTGCAGACCTACAACACAACGCTCCGGACATTCCCCGGCCGCCTCGTCGCCGCGCTTTTCTACGCCGACGCGAAGCCCAAGGCGAACTTCGCAGCCGAGCCCGGCGCGGAGAAAGCGCCGCAGGTCCAGTTCTGATGAAGCGCCTCGCCGCCCTTCTCTCGCTCCTGCTCTGCTTCGGCTTCGCCGCCAGCGCGTCGGCGGCGATCACTCCGCCGCCGC
>JAJXZC010000792.1 GCA_021780275.1 Pseudomonadota bacterium | reverse complement strand
AACCGCCTCATCCTTGGCTGGGCCTTCGGCACCGGGCTCGCCTCCTTCTCCGCAATGGACCAGCACACCTGCTGCTTCAACATCATCGATGTCGACGTCCATCCGGAAACGCATGAGGTGGTGCGCAAGACGGTGCGCGCCATGAACGTCACCGCCTATGACATGGCGAAGGAAGGCAACCACCTGCTCTCGCTCGAACAGATCGCGACGCGGCTGAGAAAGAAGGTTCCCGCCTAGCCGCCATTGACGAACCTGTCGCTTTCTTCCTGCGCGGAGCGGAAGTTGGTCGAAAGCTGGCTCTGATCGGCGTCGGCATAGCTTGTCGCCCTGTGAAGCGCATAGGCGGTCGCGTTGACCGCCTCCTTCACCATGCGAACGGCGGGCGCCGGCATCCCCGCCGCCGCCCTCGCCATTTCGAGCGCCTTGTCGACGACCGAACCGTCCTCGGCGATCTCGTCGACGAGCCCCCAGTCGAGCGCGTGTTCCGCGCCCATCCGCTCGCAGAGGATGCAGATGCGCTTGGCGCGGGCCGGGCCCACCAGCGTGACGAGGCGCGGCAGCGCGCCCCATTGCAGGTTGATGCCGATCTTGACCTCCGGCACATAGAGAAATGCGTTCCGGCCCATGACGCGCCAGTCGAGCGCCAGAGGCAGCGCGACGCCCGCGCCGACAGCCATGCCCTCCATGGCCGCGATCGTCACCTGGGGCATGTCCTCCCAGGCCTGGCAGAGCTTCACACCACGATAATAGGTCTGTCGCAGCTCAAGATCGCTCCCGGCAGTCACCGCCCGCGACGCGCGCTCCTTGAGGTCGATCCCCGCCGAGAAGGCTTCGCGTGTGCCGGTAAGCACGACCGCCTGGGTTTCGAGATCGTCCTGAAAGCGCCGCGCGACATCGGTGAGTTCGAGGATCGTTTCCTGATTGAAGGCGTTGCGGCTCCCCTTGCGGTCGAAGCGCACAAGCGCCACCGGCCCCATCTTCTCGATCGTGACGTTGTTGTAGCCAGCCATGGCCGTTCCCCCCTGTTCGTTGTTTTGTCGAATTGTGGGGCCGGCTCGCGGGTAAACTCAAGGCAATCCGGGCTTCCAGCCCATCCCCGGCCAACATGGCCCGCAACGCGCTCGAAATGGTCACCTGGACCGCCATACACCGCCACCGCCAACGCCGGGATCGGCTTCATGCCGACGGGCTGATGCCGGATGACGAGGCGCAAATCAGGGAGGTCACGGCGCTGTGCTTTGCAGCCGCGCTGATGTCGGCGAAATCAGAGATTGCGTAAGCGACTCAGGCCAAGCCGCTGGAAAGGCTCAGCCTTCGGCCTTCACCTGGGCAATGGCCTCGGCAAGATATTCGTCCATGACGCGGCGGATCTGGTGGTCGGACTGGGCGATGCCCCTGGCGTCGAAATCGGCCCGAAGCTTGGCGAACACATCGTTGTCGCCGACTTCCTTGAGGTCGGCGGTCACGAGGTCCTGCGCATAGGCGTCGGCCGCAGCCCCTTCGAGCCCCATGAGGCCCGCCGCCCAGTGTCCGAGCCGCTTGTTCCGCCGCGCATGCGCCTTGAATTCCAGTTCGGCGTCATGGACGAACTTTTTCTCGAAATTGTCTTCGCGCTTGTCGAAGGTGGACATGGGCCTCGTCGCTCCAAAGCACTGGCCGCGCGGCGGCGCCGCCCGGGGTGGAAAATGAGGCCTAGGCATAACCGCGCAAGGCCGCCAAATCAACTGCCGTCGGCGCTTGATGCCGGCTAAGCGACCAATTATCTAACACACTGATTTAGCACTGAATTAACAGTCCCGTCCCTTCTCGCGCAGTTTCATTGTGTCGCCCCGGGCCATGGAGTAACTTGCGCGCGAGCCGGGAGGACGATTCCCGTGGCCCTCCCCCGTCCTCCGGCGCCCCGCAGGACCCGCTTCGCCTATCCGCGCCCCGCAGAACCGGGGCCAACCGATTGGAATCATGACATGAGCCGGCGCAGACGCGTTTACGAAGGCAAGGCCAAGGTTCTGTATGAAGGCCCGGAGCCGGGAACGCTGATCCAGCATTTCAAGGACGATGCGACCGCGTTCAACAACCAGAAACATGCCACGATCGAGGGCAAGGGCGTCCTCAACAACCGCATTTCCGAGTTCGTCTTCACGCGGCTCAACGATATCGGAGTGCCGACGCACTTCATCCGATCGATCAACATGCGCGAGCAACTGATCCGCGAGGTCGAGATCATCCCTTGCGAGGTCGTGGTGCGCAATGTCGCCGCCGGGTCGATCTCGAAGCGGCTCGGCATCGACGAGGGGACGACGCTGCCCCGCTCCATCATCGAGTTCTATTACAAGAACGACGAACTCGGCGATCCGATGGTTTCGGAAGAGCACATCACGGCCTTCGGCTGGGCGACGCCGCAGGAGATCGACGACATGATGGCGCTGGCGCTGCGCATCAACGACTTCCTGACCGGCCTCTTCCTCGGCATCGGCATCCGCCTCGTCGACTTCAAGGTCGAGTTCGGCCGCCTTTA
>JAJXZC010000025.1 GCA_021780275.1 Pseudomonadota bacterium | reverse complement strand
GATGCCGGCGACAAAGAGTTCGCTGAGGCGGTCAAGAAGGCGAATTGCAACGTCTGCCATTTCGGCAAGGAAAAGAAAAACCGTAACGATGTCGGCAAGGCGCTCCACCATCAGCCCGCCTCCGATCCTTGCTGCCTCAGCTGCGTCCCAAGGCCATTGAGGCTGGTCTCGAGCGTCGCGCGGCCGGTCTCGTCAAGCCGTCCACTTGCCTCGAGCACTGCGACAACGGGGGCGGCTGTGCGATCGAGCCACGCCGGAAGCATTGCCCGAAAGGTATTGATCGCCTCGAGGGGCAGCACATCGAGAATGCCACCTCTTAAAGCGGTCAACAATGCGACCTCGTCGGAGAGTCGTAGCGGTGCATATTGTGGCTGCGTGAGCAGAGCGCGAATGCGTTCGCCGCGGGCGATCTTCCCCTTCACCTGCTGATCGGTCATGCCGCCAAAGCGCGTGAACATCTCAAGCTCGAGAAATTGCGCATAGTCGAGGCGTAGGCTCTCGCCTGCTTCGCGCAAAGCAGGTGCCTGCGTCTTACCGCCGACGCGGCTGACGCTGGTCCCGACATCGACCGCCGGCTTTTGGCCTTCCTCAAAAAGCCGGCCGTCGAGCACAATCTGCCCATCCGTGATCGAAATTAGATTCGTTGGGATGTAGGCGGACAGGTTGCCGGCTTCGAGCTCAGCAAGAGGAAGGGCGGTGAGCGATCCACCTCCGCCTTCTTTGCGCAATTTTGCCGCCCGCTCCAGAAGCCGCGCGTGAACATAAAAAATGTCGCCGGGATAGGCTTCGCGGCCAGGCGGCTGGTGCGTCAGAAGCGCGATCTCGCGATGGGTCGCGGCATGCTTCGAAAGATCATCGATCACCACCAAGGCGTGGCCGCCGCGGTCGCGAAAATATTCCGCCATCGTGACGCCGGCGAATGGCGCAATCCACTGCAAGCCTGGTGCCGAGGCCGCTTCGGCGACGACGAAGATGCAGCGTTCCGGCGCGCCATGAGTCGAGATCGCATCGATCACGCGTTTGACGGTCGACGATTTCTGCCCGATCGCGACGTAGATGGAGACGATATCGCTACGCTTCTGATTGATGATCGTGTCGACGGCCAAGGCCGTCTTGCCGATGGCTCGGTCGCCGACAATCAACTCGCGCTGTCCGCGGCCAAGCGCGAACATCGCATCGACAACAAGCACGCCGGTCTGGACTGGTTCGTTGACGAAATCGCGGTCGACGATGGTCGGCGCGGACCGCTCGATCGGCACGAAAGCCTCGGCGTCGATCTTCGAAGCTTCGTCGAGCGGGCGGCCCAAGGGATCGACGATGCGCCCCAGTAGCGCTTCGCCCACCGGCACTCGGACCACTTCGCCGGTGCCAAAGACTCTGGCGCCCGCCTCGACGCCCTCGACGTCATCAAGAAGAACGCAACTGACCGCGTTCGCGTCAAGCGCCGTGGCGAAGCCCACTTGACCGCGCTCGAACCGAACAAGCTCATCAAGCCGAACGTCGGCCAAACCGGAAACGCGAGCAATGCCGTCGCCGACCGACTGCACTCGGCCGAAATGCGTCAGCGTCGGAACCAGCGTACTGGCGCGCACCTTTTTTGTTGCCTCGCGCAACCAGGTTTCAATGTTGGCGGGGATCGCTACCGTCAAAATCGAGCTCCGAAATCCAGTTCCCCGGCGATTTGGTCGAGGTCATGACGCAGGCTGTTGCTCAAGGAGAGGGTGCGTCCGTGCAGCTCGATGCCGGCGATCAGAGCAGGATCGACGCTGAATCTCAGCGCGATGTTAGGCCCCAGGGCGGTCTGCAGCTTTTCGCACAGACGCGCATTCGTCGCCGCCGTCAATTGCGCTGCAGTCACGACTTCTATTGGCATCGTGGCGTTGCCGTCCGATTGCAACGCGGCCCGCGTCGCGGCCGGCGCATCGTTCAGCTTCGCGCAGAGTTCGTCGATAAAGCCATCAAGGCCGGCATCGGGGGACAGTCGTCCGAGAAGTTGTTGCGCGATCTCGACCGCGAGGCTCTTGATTCGGGGCATCAGCGCTTCTTCCATTTGCTTTTGTTCGTGTGCTGCCGCGGCCGCGGCTTCGGCGCGCTCTTTGCCGATCTCGGTCCGCGCCGCCTCGATGATGCGCACCTTTTCGGCCGCCGCTTCCGCTTGGGCTTCGGCCAGAAGCTGTTGTCTTTTCACGTCGATCGCCTTGCGTGCTTTTTCCGCCTCGGCCTTGGCCTCGGCTGCCTGCTTTTTCAGCGCATCGGCATCGGCGAGCACAGCATTGGCCTGCGCCTGCCGCTTGGCGATAATGTCGCGCAGCGGCCGAAACAAAAACTTCGCAAGAATCCAGACGAGGATCAAAACATTGATCGTCTGGAGAGCCAGCGTCGACCAGTCGATATGCATGGTCAGTGGAGGAACGGGTTCGCGAAGAGCACAAGCAAGGCAACGACGAGACAATAGATTGCCATGGTCTCGATCATCGCCAAGCCGACGAAGAGGGTTCGCGAGATGGTGCCGGCCGCCTCGGGTTGTCTGGCGATGGCCTCCATCGCAGCTGCAACGGCGCGCCCCTCCGCAAGCGCCGGGCCAATTGCGCCGAAGGAGACGGCCACGGCCGCCGCGGCTATACTGACGATTTCAATATCGTTCATGGGATGCTTGACGCCTTCTGTTGGATCTGTCGCTTGGGAATACGTGTCTCGTCTTCGCTCACGGCGCCCCCGATGAAGACCATGGCAAGCACGGTGAAGATATAGGCCTGCACCGCGCCGGTCAGCAGATCGAGCGCCATCAGCGGGATCGGGACGATCAAACCGGCGAGCGAGAGCACGATCGCGATGATGAAAACACCGCTCATGATATTGCCGAAGAGGCGGACGACGAGCGAGAAGGTCCGCGTGAATGTCTCGACGATGTTGAGCGGAATCATCACGACGCTTGGTTCGGCAAAAGTTTTTAAAAAGCCGAAGAGCCCGCGGGTCCGAATGCCGAAATAGAAGACCGCGCAAAATACCAGGACGGCCAGAGCCGCATCCGTCTCGATATGCGCCGTCGGAGGTTCGACGCCCGGAATTAGGGAAGACCAGTTCGAGGCCAAGATGAAAATGAATAAGGTGCCGAGAAAGGGCATATAAGGTTGCGGCGCCACGCGGATGGTCTCGCGGATCTGCTGTTCCAGAGCGCCGACAAACAGCTCCAGCCCCGCTTGCCAAGCCGGCGGCCGCACGGTCAGTAGGCGCTCCGCGACGAAGCTTGCGCCACCGATCGCGGCCATCAATCCCCAAGTTACGACGACCGGAGTTGTGATCGCCAGCGGACCCAGCGAGAAGAGCTTTGTGGTCACGAGCGGCGAACCGATCATTGCGCGCCTCCCACATGCCGCAACGCAAGCCATCGTGCGGGCAGGATCCCCGCTGCCGCGGCAAGCAACGGCAGCGCGCCGAATCGGGCGGCGAAATAGAGCGTAGTGCCAGTCCCGATAAAGCGTATGGCGTGCAAGGCGACCGCTCGCACCGTTGATCCACAGGCGATGAGAATTTCGATATTCTTTTGCAGCAAGCCAAAATGAAACAGGCCGACACCGGCGCCGGCGAGGAAACCCGCGATGATTTTGGCGGCAAGCAGAGTTCCAGGCGCCAAGCTTGTCATTGCCGGTGCATCCATCGCCAGGCCGACCAGCAGCCAAGGGCTACACCGACCAGCATCAAAGGCGCGCTCCAGAATATGCCCGTGTCCAAGCGCGAATCGATCCATCGCCCGACGAAGAGGCCGATCAGAGTAGGCGTCACGATGATCCAGCCGAGGACGCCGATCTGGCCGACGAAGCGCATCACCGTCGGCACGCCTTCGGCCTGCCACAAACTGTGCCGGCGGGCGCGGCGCACGGAATCAAGCATACCGCCATCCGCCTCGGACCGGTTCTGAGATTGGTCCTTCACGGGCTGCCTCCGAAGACACCCTGCCTCAGCGGCCGCAAATAGCGGATGATCTCGCGAACCACCGTGACTTGCAACTCTTGGCTTTCGGCCCGCGCCGCGGCTTCGGCTTCAGCGGCCTGCCGAAATTCGGCGAGCACGACGCCTTCGAGATGATCCAGATCGTCGCCGATGAGCGCTTCGCGCGTCGCGATCGAAACGTCGGCACCGTCGCGCACAGCGAGCATGCCATGACGCGCGGCGCAGAAGTGCTCGGAACCGTGATCGTCCGTCCAGCGGATCACGCAGACGGACAAAGCCGTCAGGAAATCGGCATGTCCCTCGAGAATACCAAACCTGCCGCTCGCGTCTTCCGCGCGCACGGATACAACCCCGCCGATGTCGAGCGCCACTGCCGTTGGCGTCGTGATAGAGAGCCTCATGACTGCCCCGGATTCGACTGTGTCGATGCCTGTTTCTTCCGTGCCTGTTCGAGGGTACCGATCATATATAGCGCGCTTTCGTCGAGATCGTCGCATTCGCCATCGAGGATTGCATCGCAGCCCGCGAGGGTATCTTTTAGCGGGACCGAGCAGCCGAGGACACCTGTGAACGCTTCCGTGACGGCAAAAGGCTGCGTCAAGAATCGCTGCAGCTTTCGTGCTCGTTTCACGATCAGCCGATCTTCGGTCCGCAGTTCGTCCATGCCCAGGAGCGAAATGATGTCCTGGAGACTTTTGTAGCGGGCGATCGCTTCGCGAACGCGTTCCGCTAGTCGATAATGATCGGCGCCGACGACGGTGGGATCGAGAAGGATCGAGGACGAGCTCAACGGATCGACGGCAGGATACATCCCCTCGGCGGCCATGGCGCGCGACAGGACGAGCATACTGTCCAGATGCGCCGCGATGGCGGTGACGGCGGGATCGGTAAAATCGTCCGCTGGCACGTAGACAGCTTCGATTGCCGTGATCGAAGCACCGACGAGCGAAGCAATGCGTTCCTGTAGCGCGGCAACCTCGGTGGCCAAGGTGGGCTGGTAGCCAACGCGCGAGGGCAGGCGCCCCAGGAGGCCGGAAACCTCGCTGCCTGCCTGAACAAAGCGAAACACATTGTCCATGAGCAGAAGGACGTTCTGCATTTTGCCGTCGCGGAAATATTCGGCGATCGTGAGCGCGGTCAGACCGACGCGCCACCGCGCGCCTGGCGGCTCATTCATCTGGCCATAGACAAGGACGCTTCGATCGATAACGCCGGAGCGGCGCATCTCAACGAGCAGCTCATGGCCTTCTCGCGACCGCTCGCCGATCCCGGCAAAGACCGATATCCCTTTGTAGCCCTTCACCATGGCATGGATGAGCTCCATCACGACCACGGTCTTGCCGACGCCTGCGCCGCCGAACATGGCAGCCTTGCCGCCCTGCGCAAGCGGTGCCAACAGGTCGATGACCTTGATCCCCGTTTCGAAAATGTTGATGGCGCGGTTGCGCGCGGCAAGCGGCGGAGCGTCGCGATGGATCGGGCACCGTGGCATATCCGTCGGCAGAGCCGGCCCGTCATCGCAAGTGCGACCGGTCACATCAAGGAGCCGGCCGAGGACGGCGTCGCCGACCGGAACTTCGATAGGGCCACCGGCCTGGCGTACAGGCACGCCTCGACGCAAGCCACCGGTTGCCTGTAGCGACACACCGCGTACGGTATTCGGATCGAGATGCGTCTGAACTTCAATCAAAAGGCGCTCGGGGCGATCCCACTCAACAACGAGCGCGTCGTTAACCGGCGGTAGGTCACCTTCAAAAACGACATCGACCACAGCGCCTCGGACGGCTGTAACGCGGCCTTTCAACGGCTGCTGCATCGCTCTCGCTCGCCTGAACCCGAATAGGGGAAAGTGAATAAGCTATTCGTCGTCATGCGGGCGGGCGATATGATTCAGATCAAGGCCTGATTACCGAATCTCGCGAACTTGAACATTCCAGTCTCGATCGCGGAGAATTTTCGTGAAGGCGCTCGTCTATCAAGGCCCAGATCAAAAATCCCTGCAGGACCGGCCTCTGCCGAAGTTGAAATCGCCGACGGATGCAATTGTGAAGATTGCGAAGACGACGATTTGCGGAACGGATCTGCATATTTTGAAAGGCGATGTACCGACCTGTGCACCGGGTCGCATTCTTGGCCATGAGGGGACCGGGGTTATCGCGGACGTCGGCAGTGGCGTAACGACTTTCCAGACCGGCGATCGGGTCTTGATTTCTTGCATCACGGCCTGCGGGCGCTGTGAATATTGCCGGCGTGGAATGTATTCGCATTGCATGACGGGCGGCTGGATTTTAGGCAATGAGATCGACGGTACGCAGGCAGAATACGTTCGCATTCCCTATGCCGATACGAGCCTCTATCACCTGCCGGACGGTTTCGATGAAGAAGCTCTCGTGATGCTCAGCGACATTCTTCCGACGGGTTTCGAGTGCGGTGTCCTGAACGGGAAAGTGGCGCCGGGAAGTACGGTGGCGATCGTCGGGGCGGGGCCGATCGGCCTCGCAGCGCTGCTCACGGCGCAATTTTATTCGCCTGCGGCGATTATTGTCATCGACCTCGATCCCAATAGATTGCAGGTTGCAACGCGGTTTGGCGCCACCGCGACAATCAATGCGGCCGAGAGTGATCCGGTGAAGGCCGTCATGGACATAACGGGAAATCGCGGCGTGGACGCCGCCATCGAGGCTGTCGGGGTGCCCGCTTCATTCATCACCTGCGAGAATATCGTCGCGCCCGGCGGAACGATCGCCAATGTCGGAGTGCACGGTGTGAAGTTTGATCTTCACCTCGAGAAATTGTGGTCGCAGAATATCTCTATTACCACACGACTCGTCGATACGGTGATGACACCGATGTTGTTAAAGACCGTTGTAGCCGGGAAGCTTGATCCGAAAAAACTGATTACCCATCATTTCACGCTCGATCATATTCTCGACGCTTATGAGACGTTCGGGAAGGCGGCGGATACGCACGCGCTTAAAGTCATCATAGAGGCCTAAAGGTTAGATCCATCGTCGCATAGAAGTGATGATCTTGTGGCTCGCCGCGCAAGTGGTGAGCTATTGCATGTATTTTCCGCCGTTGATCGACAAGGTTGTGCCGGTTATGAAGCCAGCATCATCGTCTATCAGGAATAGAACTCCACGCGCGATCTCTTCCGGTTTTGCGAGCCGCGGTATCGGTACGTCGGCCACGATACCCGCGAGAATCTTTTCGGGAACGGCGCGCACCATTCCTGTATCGGTATAGCCTGGTGCGATCGCATTTACGGTTATGCCGCGCGCGGCACCTTCTCGCGCCAGCGACTTGGTAAAACCGATGATCCCGGCCTTTGCCGCGGCGTAATTCGTCTGTCCAAACTGGCCTGCAAGCGCATTGATCGAACTGATGTTGACGATTCGCCCAAACCCGCGCTGACGCATGCTTTCGATCACTGCTCGGCTCATGTTGAAGCACCCGCCGAGGTCGACGTCGATCACGCTTCGCCATTGCTCCTTGGTCATCTTGTGGAGGGTGCTGTCGCGCGTGATGCCGGCGTTGTTGACGAGGATGTCAATGGGCCCATTTTCTTGCACCAGAGTTCCAACATTCTGCTGGCATGCATCGAAATCAGCGACGTCCCAAGACCGTATCGAAATCTGAGTTTCGGCGTGAAAAGCCTTCGCATCCGCATCGTTGCCGAAATAATTGGCTAAAACCAAATAACCGGATTTTTTCAAGAGTTTGGCAGTCGCCGCGCCGATGCCGCTTACACCGCCAGTGATCAGAGCTGTCCTACTCATCCGGGCCTCCACTGTCTTTACGAGCGGAAAGTTAAGGGGCCGCCGGGGGGGCCGCCTTGACCTCGATCACCTTGCTCAATTGGAACAGCTCCGAGGCGGGATGCAGCACGAGCTAAGAATTGTGTCTGCTTTCGGTCTTCGCGATGAAGGGCTCCTCGACTCCGCGCTCGAGCGGCCGAAGAATCAATTCGCCTACGGCGATCCGGACCTATTTGACCTTGCGGCAGCCTATGCCTTCGGAATCGCCAAAAACCATCCGTTTCTCGACGGAAACAAACGTGTCTCTTTTGTCGTTGCCGAACTCTTTTTGAACATCGACGGGAAAGAGATCGATGCCACCGACGAAGAGATCGTAACCACCTGGGCGGCCAGCGGGATGTCAGAAACTGATCTCGCCGACTGGCTCAGAATACATCAAGTAGGCTTGGGCGCAGTGCGGTGAGCTAGTCGTCGGGATGACATTGGCATTTCCGAGCCGAACCGCTTGGTGCTTGCCGGAACGAAAGCGGTAGTGACCGTATTCTTAATGGGTCACTTGTTGCCAATGCGAGGTCGGGTTGCTATCTTGGCGATTATGCGACAGGAAAACTATACCACAGGGGAGATGGGGCCAGTTGACCGCCAGCGGGGGCCGGTTGAGCACGAGCGTCGGGAGCAGATTATCGCTGCGGCCGGCGAGCATTTCCGTCATTATGGCTACGAAAAGACGACCGTCTCGGATCTCGCAAAAGCCATCGGGTTTTCAAAAGCTTACATCTATAAATTCTTCGATTCGAAGCAGGCGATCGGTGCCGCCATTTGCAACATGGTTCTCACCGAAATCTCCGGCGCCGCGGAAGCGATTGTCGCAGAGGACAAATCGGCATCCGAGAAGTTGCGCCGCATTTTCAAAGTGATAGCTCACCGCAGCGGCGATATGTTTTTCCATGAACGCAAGATGCACGACCTTGCCGCAACAAGTCTCAAGGAGGGGTGGTCCTCGACCTGTCATTATAAAGAACGGCTTTTCGCGATTGCCCTCGCCGTCCTTCGCGAGGGAAGGGAGAGCGGCGAGTTTGAGCGCAAAACGCCGCTGGACGAGACCGCGCGCGCCGTCATGCTGGCTCTGGATTGCGTCACGCATCCCGCGGTTCTGCTGACGCGGTTGGATACCTTGGAGGAGGATGCCGGCCTTTTAGCCAATCTGGTGCTGCGAAGCCTCTCGCCGTGAAGTCGCAGAAAGATTGCCGTGACTAGTTGACAAAATAGTCACTAGCAAACAAGTGTTGCTCTGCATTCACGGAGCACGCCCATGTCTCGGAGGTTACTCGTCCCACTCGTCGTCTTCGCTGGTTTCGGCCTGTCGGCCTGCAAACCGGAGGCGGTCGCGGACCCAAGACTGGCGGACAGGGTTGTGGAGGTGACCTCTGTGCAACTGGCCGAAGGGGGCAGCCTCAGGTTTACCGGCGTGGTCGCAGCGCGTGTGCAGAGCGATCTAGGATTTCGTGTCTCGGGGAAGATCATCCAGAGGCTCGTCGATACCGGACAGACGGTGAAAGCCGGTCAACCCTTGATGCGGATAGATCCTGTCGACCTAGGACTTGCGATTTCCGCACAGGCGCAGCAGGTCGCGGCCGCAAGAGCACGTGCGTTGCAGGCAGGCGCCGACGAGGTTCGCTACCGCAAACTGACGAGCGAAGGTTGGGTGTCGCAACAGGCCTATGAGCAAGTCAAGGCCGCCGCTGATAGTGCCACAGCGTTGTTGTCCGCAGCGGAAGCGCAAGAGCGCGAAGCGCAAAACCGGGGCGACTACGCGCTGCTGTACGCGGACGCCGATGGCACGGTGACGGAGACTTTGGCCGAGCCGGGGCAGGTGTACGGCGCCCGTTGCCAGACGTGGCCGTGCAGGTTGAAGGGCTCGGCATCACGCTGCGCGCACGCTCACCCTGGGAGGCGATGGACCTCGGCTTCGCGATGCTGCGACGGTGGTGGCGAACGGTCTTCGCCGGCTGGGTCGGGGTGGTCGTGCCGATGATGGCGCT
>JAJXZC010000844.1 GCA_021780275.1 Pseudomonadota bacterium | reverse complement strand
GCGCCTGCGGGCTGCCGACGATGTCCCCGAAATTCTGGTTCTCGAGGGTGACGACGACGATGTGGCTCGGAGCGGTCATGATGTCGCCTCGCTGAAACGGGCGGCCCTACGCCGACGATCTGGTCCCACGAGAGATCCGATCGCATTTCCCGTTGGTTTCCCTACAACCCCATTGCATCCCGCGCCGGGGCTCCATGCAATTGCGTCAACACCTAAAACAATCTTCCCGCCGCGACAGCGCGCAGCGGATATGGAGTCGAAGGAAAGCATGACTCCCGAACGGGCGCATGCGTTCCTCCGTAGCAGCCGCTACCTCTTTCGCAGTAATCGGCGCAGCGGCCTTGAGGGCAAGGCGAACCTGGCGGGCGTTCGACGATGCGGATTGGAGCGACGACTTTCCGTTGAACGGGCGTCGAAAGCGACGGTTTCGAACGGACCCAACGCAAGACACGCTTTTTTCAACGCACGTCCCGGTTGCGTTGGGCGAACACGCCTTGAAGCTCCGCGGAAGCCGCAAGCGAGTGATCCGAGCGCTGCGAGCCCCAGGAATAGGCGTAATCAAAGACGGGGGCAGGAACGAATCTGTCCCATCTCTCAAACATCGCATGCATTTCGGACGAACTCGGAAGGCGATACCCGCCGCCGCTGTCGGTGCGCCATGCGCCCCCGCCAAACGTCTGGAAAGTCGGGACGATCCTGTCGGCGCTAATCCCAGCAGCTTCGATCGCCCGGACAAATCGGTCAATCATGTCGTAGTCGCATTGCCGCCATTCTGTGCGGCACGGATAGGGAGCCACTCCGAAGAGATCGACGTGCGAAATTTCCGGTCGATACTCGGGGCTGAACTGCGGCCTGTCGGACGCGCCCAGATTCATAAGCGCGATGAAGGTGACTGCGTCCGGCCGGCGGCTATGGATCCAGTCGGCCTCGGCGCGCAAGTTTGCCGCATCGCATTTCTTGCGCCAACGGCCCGTCGGGTCGGGGTCGTCCATGAGGTAGAATCCGAACGCCTTCGGATGGTCGATGACGGCGCCGACCACGCTTTCGAACTGGGCGGTGACGCCGTCGCACTGGCCGACCCACACCAGGCCTTTCGTTCCCTCCGGCAGAAGATCGAGCTCGCGCCTGCTCGATACGTCAGCGAGATTGAAACCGGCCTGCGCGGGCGCGAATGTTCCGCCCGGAGCGAAATTTGCGTTTGGCGCGAAGTGCCAGCCTGGCTTGCTTTCCTGCGCGCCCAAGGCCGCCGAAGCCGCAACGAGGCAGAAGGCGCCAAGCGCGGTCCTGGCCAGACGGCTACGGCTCGTCGCCATGCATGAAAGACGAGATGAAGTCACGCTGCTTTCTCCGACCACCGAATGCGATCGATTTCGCTACAGGCTCGCTGGACTTCGGCGGAAAGCGCCACTGGATCCGTCGAACTAACTGTCGCCACGGCGCGACCGTCCCGCTCCAGCCCCGCCTGCAACTGTTCCGTCGCGCGCGCATACGCAAGGGGGTCGCCGAGCTTCGATTCAAACAGACGGCCCACTCGCCCAATCACTTGCGCCCGATGCTCCAGCCGATTTGCGACTTCCGGGATCGGCGCATCGATTCTGATCGCGAGATCCGCTCGCGGCGCGACCGCGATCAGACCCATGACATCTTCGTCGGCGATATGCCCGGAAGCGATCAAAATCGAGGCCATCGCTTGCACGTACGCCTGGTCAAAAATTGCAATCCGGTCGCTTCTTTGCGCTTCCCGCCACGCGGCCGACAAACGGACAAGATATTGTCTCATACGTAGGGCGGCGACCCGGCCGGGCGGCAGTTTCGCCGCCAGCGCCTGCGCGCTCGAATCATGCGTCGGGTCGCGCACCGCTCTGGCGGCGATCAACTGCATTACGGGACGGGCGATCCTCCGGAGCGGGTCCGTTAGAGCGTGACACCGCGGTTGCGCGCTGTGAGACTGCAACTCACGCCTTGGCCTGTCTTCACCCGGCCGCGAGCTGAGGTACAGTTTGGTTGAATTGCCACCCTCCCGTAAGCTCGCGCCGAGCGCGATCGCAAACGTTGTCTTGCCGACCCCTGGCGGCCCAAAAAGCTCGATGATCACCCCCAGCTCCAATCAAAGAATGTTCCAGATCTCACGTCTTACGATTCGCGTGACCTCAGCTAATGGCTTCGTTCCATCGATAGCAACCACATGCGCGCCCGAGAAGGTCAGCTCATCCAGCCACTCGACCCTTTGAAGGATAACGTCGCGACGCATATCCGGCTCGCGACCTCGCAGAGGATCCACCAGTCGGGACGAGCCTCGCCGGGCGGGCTGCAATCGGCCCGGCTGCCTGCCTTACGTTCGGTCGTGCTGCTCGGCGAAGAACGTCATCCGGGCACATTTTCCTTCGCCGAGGTCTCATTTTCTGGTCTTCGAGGATCGCTTTTGGAGGCTCTGCGGGGTGGAATGGGGCATGACGGCGCCGTCAGGAACCTTGCCGGGCGAGGCCTGAACTCTAATGCAGCACTCAAAGAAGCATATC
>JAJXZC010000832.1 GCA_021780275.1 Pseudomonadota bacterium | reverse complement strand
GCTCTTCGCAAAATGACCGTTGCGGATCGCATGGTCGGCGCGCTGCTGGCTCTGATAGGCAAGCTTGTCCGTATCCTCGCGGGTGATGCCCTCGAGCGTCGCGATGAGATCGGCGCAAACGCCCTGATGCGGCTGCGGATGGATTTCGCGCAGATGCAGGTTGTGGCTGTCGAGCGTGGCGCCTCCCGTGCGCGGCAGGGTCGAACCATACGACATGGACTCGACGCCGCCCGCGACGACGAGATCCTGCATGCCCGACATGATGCCCATGGCGGCAAGGTTCACAGCCGTGAGGCCCGAACCGCAGAAACGGTCGAGCGAGAAGCCCGGGGCCGTGTTCTTCCAGCCCGCATCGAGAGCGGCCATGCGCGCGATGCAGGAGCCCTGCTTGCCCGACTGCGAGCCGCAACCGGCGATCACGTCGTCGATGTCGTCGCTGTCGAGATTGTTGCGCTCGCCCAGCGCCTTCAGCACCGTCGAGAGAATGCGCTGCGGGTGGACTTCGGTGAGCGCGCCCTTGCCGACCTTGCCGACGCCGCGCGGCGTGCGCGCCGCGTCAATAATCCATGCTTCTTTCACTGGGATCTCCCTTTGTGTTCGGATTTGCCGGGAGTTTCCGCCCCCGTGGGCACCGCGTCAATCGAGGGCACCGCGGGGGTAATAAGCATCCGAATTGACGCAGCGTCACGCAACGTCGCGCCGAGGCGGTTCGCCGAGCCGCCTCGCCTCGCGCACGCAAATCCGTACATTCGGGCTGGAAAGCCGCCTGAATCGAAGAGGGGTCCGTTCGATCAGACCACGCGGAAATTCTTGAATTGCCAGGGGTCCTGGGTGTCGAGATCTTCGGCAAAGAGCCGCCCGCGATCCATAAGCGGCGTCCAGTCGCTATACACGCCGACGACATTTCCAAGATAGGGCTCGGCCACATCGAGCACGCGCTCGAAATCCATTTCCTCGGGTTCGACCATGCCGCGATCCGGGTTCTCGATCGCCCAGACGACTCCTCCGAGAACGGCAGCCGTCACCTGTAATCCGGTGGCGTTGTTATAAGGCGCCAGACTCCGCGCCTCGCCGATCGAGAGTTGCGATCCGTACCAGTAGGCGCCGCGCTCGTGCCCCATCAACAGCACCCCCAGCTCATCGATGCCGCTGGTGATCTCGTCGACAATGATGCGCTTCTCCGCCTGCTCCCTCCAGTTCTTCCCCGCAAGTTCGTGAACGGAGAGAACGGCGGCATCGCAAGGGTGATAGGTGTAGTGGACGGTCGGCCGGTAGCGCAGCTCTTCGCCGTCTTTCTGCGACAGGTAGTCGGCAATCGAAATCGACTCCCCGTGCGTGATCAGGAAGCCGTGATACGGGCCTTCGAGCGGCGTCCAGCTGCGCATGCGTGTCGAGGCGCCGGGGCGGCCGAGATAGATCGCCACATCCGTACCAAACTCATGACGAAAACCGTCCGCCGGAAAATGCCGCTCATGGCTGCCCCAGCCAAGCTCGGCAGGCTGGCTGCCTTCGCCAATAAATCCGTCGACGGACCATGTGTTGACGAACTCGCCGACGCGTTTCGGAATGGGTGAAACCTGCGTGTCGCGCTCCGCGATATGGATGACCTTGACGCCAAGCCTTTCCGCCAGCTCGCCCCATTGCGCCCGGCTCGCTGGCTTCGCGACCTCGATTTCCTTGTCTTCGGCGAGGTTGAGCAAGGCCTGCTTGACGAAATGCGACACGAGGCCCGGATTGGCGCCATGGGTCAGAACCGCCGTCGGGCCTGCCCCGAGCCGCTGCCTGAGTTCCAGCGCTTCTTCACGCAGCGCGTAGTTCGAGCGCATGGAGGGAGAAAGCGTGACGTCCGTATAGCGTCCCGGCCAAGGCTCGTTGCAGGTGTCGAGATAGAGCGCGTGCTTCTCGTGGCAGAGCTTGATCAGCGCAAGGCTCGACACGTCCACCGAGAGATTGAGCAGAAAGTCGCCCTTGCCGATCAGCGGCTCCAGAACCGAGTGGTAGTTTTCGCGCGTCAGCGGCTGAAGGATGAAGCGGATACCCTGGAGCTGCGCCTCGCGCCGCCCTTCCTCCTCGGCGGTGACGATGACCATCCGGTCGGGTGTCACGCCGATATGGCGCAGGATCAGCGGCAAGACGCCCCGTCCGATGCTACCGAAGCCGACCATGACGATGCGGCCGCGAAACTCGATGGGCTTGGATTCCAGAGGCATCATTCACACTTCCGACATAATGGCGCGAGGGGCCTCTTGAGCTGAGGGAGAACACAGGCGTTATACAAAACAAGCGCCCTCAATGAAAGAACGCATACGTCGCGGCATCCCTTTGATCGAGGTCAATGCGCCTATTCACTGTTGGCGTGCCTATAGTTGGATCAGTCTTTCTGCGAAGGAGTACCGCCGTGAAAGCGCTCGTCTATCAAGGTCCCGGCAAGAAGGCCTTGGAAGATCGCCCCATGCCCGAGATCGCGGCGCCGACGGACGCAGTAGTTCGCGTCACCCGCACCACCATCTGCGGCACCGATCTTCACATCCTCAAAGGCGACGTTCCGACCTGCGCGCCCGGCCGCATTCTGGGCCATGAAGGCGTCGGCGTAGTCGAAAAGGTGGGCGCCGCCGTCTCCGCCTTCAAGCCCGGTGACCATGTGCTCATTTCCTGCATCTCCTCCTGCGGCAAATGCGAGTATTGCCGGAAGGGCATGTATTCCCATTGCACGAGCGGCGGCTGGATTCTCGGCAACAGCATCGACGGTACGCAGGCTGAGTATGTCCGCATCCCCCATGCGGAAACGAGCCTCTATCACATCCCCGCCGGCGCTGACGAGGAAGCCCTCGTCATGTTGAGCGACATTCTGCCCACCGGCTTCGAATGCGGCGTGCTCAATGGCAGGGTCGAACCCGGCTCGACCGTCGCCATCGTCGGCAGCGGCCCTATCGGTCTTGCCGCGCTCCTCACCGCGCAGTTCTATTCTCCGGCCGAGATCATCATGATCGACCTCGACGACAATCGCCTCGCTGTCGCAAAGACCTTCGGCGCGACGCAGACGATCAACAGTTCCGATGGCAAGGCGGCTGCCGCCGTCAAGGCGCTGACCGGGGGGCGCGGTGTCGACACCGCCATCGAGGCCGTCGGCATTCCGGCGACCTTTCTTCTCTGCGAGGACATCGTGGCGCCCGGCGGCACGATCGCCAATGTCGGCGTCCATGGCGTCAAGGCCGACCTCCATCTGGAACGCCTCTGGTCGCATAACATCACGATCACGACGCGCCTCGTCGACACGGTAACGACGCCCATGTTGCTGAAGACCGTTCAATCGAAGAAGATCGATCCGACGAAGCTCATCACGCATCGCTTCAAGCTCGCGAATATCCTCGATGCCTATGAGACCTTCGGCAAGGCGGCCAGTACGCATGCGCTGAAGGTCATCATCGAAGCGTAAACCGAAGAAAGCCGGCGTTCGCACATGGACAAGAAATTCCAGTTCAATGTCGGCTACTTCATCGTCGCCTTTCTGCTCATCACCGCCTTCCAGCTCTGGCTGGGCTCGCGGCAGGTGGCGCAGATCGAGTACAGCGATTTTCTGAAGCTGCTCGACGAGAAGGCCATCAGCGAAGTCACCGTCACCGAGACGCAGATTCAGGGCAAGTTCACCACTCCGCGCGACGGCAAGACACTCTTTGCCACGACCCGCGTCGAGCCCGCCTTTGCCGAACAACTCAGCAAATCCGGCGTGAAGTTTACCGGCGGCTCGGACCAGAACTGGCTGACGACGTTGATGTCGTGGGTTCTGCCCACGCTCGTCTTCCTCGGCGTCTGGTTCTACCTCTTCCGCGGCTTTGCCGACCGGCAGGGCGTGGGCGGGCTGATGAATGTCGGCAAGTCCAAGGCCAAGGTCTATGTCGAGACGCAGACCGGCGTCACCTTCGCCGACGTCGCAGGCGTCGAGGAAGCGAAGATGGAGCTTCAGGAAGTCGTCGCATTCCTGAAGAACAAGGAAAAATATGGCCGCCTCGGCGCCCATGTGCCGAAGGGCATCCTTCTCGTCGGTCCGCCCGGCACGGGCAAGACGCTGCTTGCCCGCGCGGTCGCCGGCGAAGCAGGCGTGCCCTTTTTCTCGATCTCGGGCTCGGAATTCGTCGAACTCTTCGTCGGCGTCGGCGCCGCGCGCGTGCGCGACCTCTTCGAACAGGCAAGCAAGGCCGCTCCCTGCATCATCTTCATCGACGAACTCGACGCGCTTGGCCGCGCCCGCTCCGCCATGGGCGGCCTCGGCGGACAGGACGAGAAGGAGCAGACGCTGAACCAGCTTCTCGCCGAACTCGACGGTTTCGATCCGCGCGCGGGCATCGTGCTGCTGGCCGCCACAAACCGGCCTGAAATCCTCGACCCGGCGCTGATGCGCGCGGGCCGCTTCGACCGCCAGATCGTCGTCGACCGACCGGAGCGCAGCGGCCGCGCGGCGATCCTCAAGGTCCATATGCGGAAGATCACCGCCGCGCCCGACGCCGACCCGGATGCAATCGCGGGCCTCACCCCCGGCTTCACCGGCGCCGATCTCGCCAATCTCGTCAACGAAGCGGCGATCCTCGCCACGCGGCGCGGCGGCAATAGCGTGACGTTGGAGGATTTCACCGGCGCCGTGGAGCGCATCGTTGCAGGCTCCGAGGTGAAAAGCCGCCTGCTCAAGCCCGCAGAGCGCGAACGCGTCGCCTATCACGAAATGGGCCATGCGCTGGTCGCCGCCACCATTCCGGGCACCGATCCCGTCCACAAGGTTTCGATCATCCCCCGCTCCATCGGCGCGCTCGGCTACACGCTTCAGCGTCCGACGGAGGACCGCTTCCTCATCACGCTTGGTGAATTGAAGTCGCGCATGACAGTGCTTCTCGCGGGCCGCGCTGCGGAGCAGGTGACCTTCGGAGAGATTTCCACCGGCGCCGCCGACGATCTCGCCAAGGTGACCGACGTCGCCCGCCAGATCGTTACCCGTTTCGGCATGGCTCCGGAGGTCGGCCAGGCGGTGCTCGAAGCACAGCATTCCGCCTATCTCGGCGACAATATGCTGAGCGTCCGCGACAAGGATTATTCCGAAGCGACCTCGCGCGAAATCGACCTCGCCGTCCGCAAGCTCATTGACGAGGCTTATGCGCGCGCGACCGACATTCTGAAAAGCCGTAACGCCGATCTCGCCGCGGGTGCAAAGCTGCTTCTTGCGAAAGAGACTATAACGCCAGATGATTTTCCGCCGTTGAGGCCCGCCGCAAGCGAGCCGCAGACGCCGGCTTGAGCAGGAACAGGATCATGCCCGATATCAATACAGACAAGGTCTGCTACGTCATCTCCCGGGCGCGCATGTTCGACGTCAAGGAAGAGGTTACGAACCCGCGCTCGGGCTCCAACGCCTCCGATGAGGATATGCGCGACATTCTCGAGGATTTCGCCGACGACCCCACCTATCAGGAACTCGTGGAATTCATCCGCGCCCTCGATGAGGACGAGCAGATCGAGCTCGTCGCGCTCGCCTGGGTCGGGCGCGGCACCTTCGACGCAGCGGACTGGGACGAAGCGGTGGAAACCGCCTCGCTCGAACACAATGCGCGCACGGCGGAATATCTCACCGGCCTGCCGCTCCTTGCCGATTATCTGGAAGCCGGCCTCGACGCCTTCGGCGAAAGCTGCTCGGATTTCGATGAGCACGCCTGAATCTCAAAGCCCGAAGGGATAAGTCTCCGCCGCACCCGTCAGCTCTCCGGTCGCAAGCGGCGTTACCGCCTTGGTCTCGTCGAACCATATATATTCGTCAAATTGGCGCGGCAGCGTCGCCTCGAAATAATGGCTCTGCAATTCCGTCTGCGGACGGTAGATGACGCCGATGGCGCGTTCGAGCCTCGGTTTCATCAACCCCTCGATCAGGCTCCCGGACGCGCCGCGCAGCGGCAGGAAGAAACGCGGCGACGCGCTTTCATGGCAAAGCCTTTCATAGCTCCCCGCCAAAGCCGGGCGCACATGCTTCACCTCCATCTCGCCGTCCCAATCGGATGACGCCGCCACGGTCCCATGGTCGGTACCGAAGCCGATGGAATAGACCTTGTCGCCAAAAGCGTCGCGGCAAAGCTGGCCGATATTGATCTCGCCACGCATGCCCATTTCGGTCGCCGCCGCATTGCCGATATGTGAGTTATGCGCCCAGACGATCGCCTTGCTCGCCGGTCCGTGATGTTCCAGCAGCGTTTTCAACGTCTCGAACATATGCGTGTCGCGCAGGTTCCACGATGCCCGCGAGCCGTAATACATGATGCGGTAATATTGTTCTGCGCCCGCGACGAGCTTCGCATTCTGCACCGCATCGAGAAACCGCTCGCCATCATGCCGCGCATAGACCTGCCGCTTCTCCATGAGATCGGAGAGCATACGCGCCACATGCTCCTCGCAACTCCGGTATGAACCTGAGAGCGCCGCCCGCCCATAGGTCGCAGGGTCCGACTGCCACGGCGTGAGGCAGCCATAGCGCAGCCGCGCAATCCGCGCGGTCTCCGGGTCCACGTCGTCGAGATAGTCGAGCACGGCGCGGATGGAATTATAGAGGCTGTAGAGGTCGAGCCCGTAAAAGGCGACACGCCTCGCCGCCTCCTGCTCGCCATTATATTCGCGCAGCCAGTCGACAAAGGTCCGCACCTCCCGGTTACGCCACATCCATGTCGGAAAGCGCGCAAAGGCGGTCCATTCAGAGGGCGCATATTCGAGGTGGCGCACATAATGGTCGATGCGCGCGGCATCCGGCCAATCGCCCTCGATGGAGACGAATGAAAATCCCTTCCAGGCGATCAGCGCCCGCGTGATCCTCTCGCGCAGCCGATAGAATTCCGACGTTCCATGCGAAGCCTCGCCGAGAAGCACGATCCGCGCGTCGCCGATGCGCTGCATCAGCGGTTCAAGATCGACGCTCTCGATATCGGAAAATCCCTGCGCGGCCTGTGCGATCTGCTCCGCCAGCGCGGCATCGGGCGACAGATCCCTACGCACGCGTGCCGGAGCAGGCTCCGCCGCATCCTTCGCCGCCCATCCCTCGACACCGACCAGCGGCACGAAACGGACGTCAAGCAATTCCTCCGTCTTGTAGTCATGCGCCGTGAGCCGCGTGACGCGAAGAAGTTCCTGCAGGTCAGGCCTCGGCCCGACGGGAATGACGAGCCTTCCGCCGATTTTCAGCTGCGCCTTGAGCGCTTCCGGCACCTCCGGCGCGCCCGCCGTCACGACGATGGCGTCGTAAGGCCCCCTCTCGGCCCAGCCCAGCGTTCCGTCCCCATGACGAACATGCACGTTGAGATAGCGCAGGCCGCGCAGCGTTGCCGCCGCTTTCTCCGCAAGTTGCGCGATCCGCTCGACCGTATAGACCTCGGCGGCGACACGCGACAGAACGGCCGCGGCATAGCCGGAGCCGGTGCCAATTTCGAGCACCTTTTCATCGCCGTTGAGTTGCAGGGCCTCCGTCATCATCGCAACGATGTAGGGTTGCGAGATCGTCTGCTCCGCCTCGATAGGGAGCGGCGCGTCGTCATAGGCGAATTCGCGCATCTCCGGTGGCAGGAATTCCTCGCGCGGAACTTCCTTCATCGCGGCAATGACGGCCGCCGCGCGCACGCCCCGCCCGACGATCTGACGTTCGACCATCGTCTCCCGGAAATTACTCAGGCTCGGCTCTTTCATCCGGCACCTCCCGACATGCCGTCATGCTAGCGGACCAACGCCAACCCGAATTGTTCCAGATCAAAGGCGGCCATGCACCCCGCCATGCGGCGGACGGCCACACCGCAGCCCGGTTTACACTTATCACATAGATTTAGTAGTCTTATTCAAGGGCCAGTGAACACCTATGGAGAGTATGGAAAACAGGCATGGCGGATATTTCAGACATTTCGGACGCTCGCAAAGAGGCGGATGATGCCATCCACCCCTTCTGGTTCATTCCCTCCCACGGAGACGGGCGCAGGCTCGGCGTCGCCGAAGGCGCCCGCTCGACCGAGTTCAGTTATCTGGCGCAGATCGCTCAGGCCGCCGACAGGCTCGGCTATGAGGGCGTGCTGATCCCCACCGGCCGCAATTGCGAGGACTCCTGGGTTCTGGCCTCGGCCTTTGCGACGCTGACGCGCCGGCTCAAATTCCTCGTCGCGCTGCGCCCGGGCGTCTCCTCCCCGCTCGCCGTGGCGCGTCAGGCCGCCACCCTCGATCGCATCAGCGAAGGCCGCCTGATCCTCAACGTGGTCGCGGGCGGCGACTCGACCGACCTCGCCGGCGACGGCGTATTCCTCAATCATGACGAGCGTTACGCCCTCACCGACGAATATCTGACCGTCTGGCAACGCCTGATGGCCGGCGAGAAGGTCGACTTCAAGGGCAAGTATATTCAGGCCGAAGGCGCGCAGCTCCTCTTCCCTCCCGTGCAGGAAGGCGGTCCGCGCCTCTTCATCGGTGGCTCGTCGGACGCCGCCATCGACGTCACGGCCAAGCACATCGACACATGGCTCACCTGGGGCGAGCCCCCGGCGCAAGCCGCTGAGAAGATCGCGCAGGTGCGCAAGGCGGCCGCCGAGCAAGGCCGCAAGGTCCGCATCGGCATCCGGCTTCACGTCCTCGTCCGCGAGACAGAGGAAGAGGCCTGGCGCGACGCGGAAAAGCTCATCGAGGATCTCGACGACAATGTGATCGCGGCAATCCAGAAGCGCCTTGCCGCGAGCGAATCCGTCGCCCAGCAGCGCATACAGGCGCTTCATGGCGGCAAGCGCGACAATCTCCTCATCAGCCCCAATCTCTGGGCGGGCGTCGGCCTTGTGCGCGGCGGCGCGGGCACCGCGCTTGTCGGCTCGCCGGAGAATGTGGCCGCGCGCATCCGCGAATATCGGGCCCTCGGCATCGAATATTTCGTGCTTTCGGGCTACCCGCATCTCGAGGAAGCCTATCGCTTCGCCGAGCATGTCTTCCCGCTGCTCAACATTGCGGGCGTGAAGAAGCCGGAGGTCAAGGTGAAGCCCGGCCGGGCCGGCGAAGCGGGCGAGCATTTCCGCGCTGGTGGCCACGCTCATTCCGGGCCGTCCTGAGCCTGCGAACAGCCATCATCCAGCCGACTCGGCCCCGCCAAAAGCGGGGCCGATTTCGTTTTCATACCAAGGGTTTGACTGCGATCAATGTTCCCCCGCATCCTATTGCGGATAAGGAATACGGTCGCTTCCGGCCGAGTCACAGGGATGAAGAGCATGGCCGAATATGTCCGCTGGTTTCGCGATCTTGGCGTCGCCGACGTTCCGCTGGTCGGCGGCAAGACCTCGTCCCTCGGCGAGCTGTACAACACCCTGTCCGGCGAAGGCGTCCGCGTCCCCAACGGATTCGCGCTCACGGCGGAGGCCTATCGCGACTCGCTGACGAAGGCCGGCGCATGGGAGAAGCTCCGCGCCCTTTTCGCGAAGCTGGACGTCACCGACACGAAGGCGCTTTCGCGTGCCGCCAAATCCGCCCGCGCCATCGTCTATGCGGCAACCGGCACGAAGGAAGTCCGGCAGGCGATTGAAACCTCCTATGCCAGACTTCAAAAGGAATATGGCAAGAACGCCGCCGTCGCGGTTCGCAGCTCCGCCACCGCCGAAGACCTCCCCAGCGCGAGCTTCGCCGGACAGCATGAGAGCTACCTCAACATATCCGGCCTCGAAAACGTGATCGAGGCTTGCCGCCGCTGCTTCGCCTCGATCTTCACCGACCGCGCCATCGTCTA
>JAJXZC010000712.1 GCA_021780275.1 Pseudomonadota bacterium | reverse complement strand
CGAATTCCGTTCGGCAACCGACCATGAAGTCGCGGTCGGGCGGCATCTTCCTCCCGCCGGCGGGAGCGTCGCAGCCTTTATGGACTACTTCGAGCAAAGATACCGCTTCGAGAAGCTCGGGATGGGCCAACGCATCCTGGCGATGGCGGCGGCGCATCACCGGTTGAACTACATTCACCCCTTCCTCGACGGGAACGGGCGCGTCAGCCGCCTGATGAGCCATGCGATGGCCTTGCAGGCCGGCATCGGGGCGCATGGCTTGTGGTCGGTCTCCCGTGGCCTTGCGCGTGGCCTCGAAAGCCGCGGCGACTACAAGCGGATGATGGATCACGCCGACATGCCCCGCCAGGGCGATCTCGATGGGCGCGGCAATCTGTCGCGGAGGGCGCTGGCTGAGTTCACAGAATGGTTCCTCAAGGTCTGCCTCGATCAGGTCACCTTCATGAGCGGCCTCTTCGCCCTCGACACGCTGGTCGAGCGCCTGAAACTCTATGTCGCCCGCCGCGGCCTCAAACCCGAAGCCTTCGATCTCCTCGCCCAAACCTTGCAACGCGGCGAGCTTCCCCGAGGCGAAGCCGCACGGGTGACAGGTCTTAGGGAACGCAGCGCCCGCGACCTGTTGGGTGCGCTGGTCGAGGACGGCATCCTCGGCTCCGATACCCCGAAAGGCGCGGTCTCGCTCCGCTTCCGGCTGGACGCGATCGAGATACTCTTCCCGAGCCTGTTCCCGGAGACGTGACGGGAGGCGGAGACTTCTAGTCCAATGTAATATATCTCACTATGTTTTTCGAGCCAAAACCGACACGCAAGATATGTGTCGTAAAGGAATGCAAATTCAGGGCGATTGTTCGTTTTTCCGGGCATTCATCCAAGATATATTTTTGCGTGACCGCAGCCCGTAGACAAGGCCCCTATATCAGCCGCTTTAAGCCGGCGTCTCAAATGAAAAGCCGATAGTCGTAAGAGGCAGCGCCGAAGCGCTGAAGCAAAGCACCGATCCGGGCGATCTCGCCTGACGACTGAAGCGTCGCCGGAAACTTGGTGTAGAGATCGAAGGTGTTCCAGTTCATCTTGGAGAGGCCAAGGATTTCCTTCCCGAGTTGATCTAGCGGCGTCGACCCGGCATGGCGCCGGAGCGTGAGCGGCGCCGGGATACGCCGCTTCCCCTGAAAATATTTGTAGTTCGGATTGACGGCGGCCGTAGCGCCATGAACCCAGAGAAGCGCGGTAAAATCGTCAATTCGCATCACCGTTCCGCGCCGGACGGGGTAATTGTCCTCGTCAATCGACCCGTCGCCCTTCGCAACCGAGGCGACATAACGGACGGCGCTCTCTTTCTGGATTTCGAGCATATCGATGCTGGCGATCCCGCCCAGCCCGTCGACCAGCCCTTCGCGTTCGCCCTTCAGGAAGGGTGTCCGCTTGTGCAGCACGACGCGGCGCGGCAACTTTCCGCGAGCGTCGAAAAAGAGCTGCCGGATGGTCTCGCCGGTCCGGCGCGCATCCTCCTTCGACATGAAGGGGTTCTTGCCGCGAATGATAGGGTCTTCGACCTTGCTGAGCCGGTACTGGAGTCCTTCGCCGCGCGAGCTGTAGATATGGCTGCATCCGAGCACCCTTCGCAGCGTTGCGATCGATGCTGAAGCCGAGCCCTACGAAAGCCGTGTCGTCATCGAACCCGTCGAGCACCCAGGGCGTCCGCATACCCTTGACGTAGAGGGCTAGCGACAGCCACCACCAGACCCGGCATTGCTGCGTATCCGATAACGTATCTTCGGTCAGGAACTGCGTCGCCACGCCGCGCTGCACGGCGTAGGCTTTCACGAAATCATGGACGTCGAACCGTTCATTCTCGTCCCGGTACTCGCGGACGCCATCCCAGCGTCGAGGGAAGAAGACGAGGACCATGTGCGGAGCAAAGGATGACCGTAAAGCTTCGATGCCTGCGGTGATTTGCTGGGCGGTCGATATCGCACCTGATGCCCCGCCCGAATGGTTCGACTCGGCGCAGGTGATCCACCCGGCTGTGCCGGGCATCGGGATGTCGAGGGGAAGCCCATAGGCCGTCTGGAAACCGGGATAATCGAGGAGGTAATCCGCCTCGGTCCGCGCGGGCTGATGGCGGACGTTGGCGCTCTGAAGATAGGCATATAGGCTCCGCGTCTCCGCCTGTGGGCATATCACGCCGATCCGCAACGACGGCAGAAGCCCTTTGATGGTGAGGGGAAAATCATAGGGCCGGTTGGCCGCGCCCCCCCGGACAGGGTGCGTGTCCGTCACCGTCCTTGTCCCGTCCCTGCTGCAAAAGACGAGCGACGGTTCGCCCAGCTCGAGCCCCCTGTATTTGAGAAGGCTCGTGAGAGATGCTGGGATGTTCGCGGGCCGCCCGCCGTGCGGTAGGCCGATCTTTCCGAAGACGGGCGAGCGCCGCACCTTGAATTTGAAGGTCGACGCGACGCCGAGCGGGTAATCGAAGACCGGCGTCAGATCCTTCGGGAAGAGCAGTCCCTGCCATCGGTTGACGG
>JAJXZC010000590.1 GCA_021780275.1 Pseudomonadota bacterium | reverse complement strand
CCTGACCTGCGGCGGTAAACTCCAGGTGTCCGGCTTCAAATCGGAACGCTGTCCGGCTTCAGATCGGAATAGGTGTCCGGCTTCCTATTGGAATAAGCGTCCGGCTTCGTCGGAATCCGCAGTGCATAGGGTGTCCTCGATTAGCTTCATGGGCTTCCGGGGGCGTCACGAGAGCGTCGAGACCACCGCAGATATCGATTGCGAGAAATGCCATGATGAGCGGCGCTGAGTTGAAAGCTTGGCGAAAAGCGATCGGCTGGAAGCAGTCCGACCTGATGGAAGAGCTAGGAATCACTTCCCGGCAAACTCTAGGTGCGTGGGAAAAACTAGATCGCTTACCACGGATCGTCGAACTTGCCGTCATCGCCCTAGACCAAGTGGAGGCGTGTCGAGACAGAACTGGCTTCGAGAAGCAACTCACGCCATCTTCCATCGCTAACACGCATTTTGAGAGACTGAAAGAACGGCTGAAAGAAGCCGATGCTCCCGACTCCGCCGACCACACAGCGCGGCGAACCCTATAAAATCTTCAATGATTGTATGGAGCTTCTGTTCGTGAAGGGCTATCCGCCGATGCAGGCAGGGAAAATCCACTATTTCGAACGGCCAGAGTCTAAGGGACTCTAGGAGGCGGTTTGAACAAGTACCAAGTGCTCTTATGCGATTACTTCGTCATGAAATTTTGCAATCCGGGCGATGCGCGTCACAAGATATTTCCGATAATCAGCCAAAAGGCCCATCGGATCACCAATAGCATCGGCCAACAGTATTTCGGTCTCGGCCAGCGCCTGGGGGAGAGTCAGCGGCCCCCCGCTCGCCTCCATGAGGCGCCGTGCGAGGCCTACATCGGCCGCGTGCCGAACGTCCGAGTCGAGCAGGGCGCGATGCTCGTAATAGACTAGGCGCTGAGCAAAGGTTTTTAAGCGTTGATCCTCGAATTCGCTGGCGATCTTCAGCCGGCCGCGCTCAGCCGCCTCGTGAAAATCGAACATTCGTTGTTGATCGGCGTCGGAGGGAAAGCCATCAGAATAGAGTCGCCGTTCTACGTGGGCCGACGGCGGGACGTCGGCCCACGACGCTGAATAGAGGGCGGCGATCCTTGCACAGAGCGCGGGGTCTTGTTTGAATTCGGCAGCTCGGCCTTCTGCGATCGCGGGATCAAGCCCTTTCAGCATGTCATCGCTCGCCTCGTAAAGACTGGTCAGTGTCGGCGCACCGTTCACGCGGATGCGCCGCACAGGCGTTCCTTTGCGCGCGATCTCGGCCCTGATGCCTGCGTCCGACATGTTGCGCCAAGTTTCCGGCGCGACGGAAAGATCAAGGCAAAAACGACCGTTTGGGTTGGTGGGATTGCGGCCGATGCAGACGACCGCCCGATGAACGGGCTCCCCACCGAAGAACTCTGTCAGGACGAAGCCGTCTTCGTTATCGACGAACTCGATCACCGTCGCTCTGTTCGAGAACCGAACGAACCGCTGCCACGCATCGTCGGACCGGCCCTTCACCAATCGACAAAGCGCTACGGTAGCTCGCGTATCCGCCATCGCGTCATGGGCGCCATCATGCGCGATGCCGTTGGCGGGGGCGAGTTGATCCAGCTTAAAGCTGGGGCGGCCGTCCGGCTTTCGCGGGATAATTAGGCAGCCTGGCGTGAGGGCGCAGGCGGCCTGAACGAGTCCATAGGCGTCAGCGCGCCCGTTCTGGTGCTGGCTGGTGAGATAGGCGGGCCAAAGCGACTGGAAGAGGCCCTGACGCAACATGTGTTCGTCGAAGCCGATGGAGTTGAAACCGACGAAGATCGCCGGCGACCAGGCGATGAGCCGCCCGCGTATCTCGCTGATCATCGCGTAGTGCGAAGGCAATGCGCCATCGTTGAGACGAGCGATGGGAATGCCGTTAGCGCGCAATGCGCCTGGATGGGGCACGATATGGGGTTGGAGGTGCGCGCGGAGTTCGAAACGGCCCAGCTCGTTCAGATCGTAGTCAGTGTGAATCGCCGCGAAGTGGACGATCTGGTCAAAGGCCGGATCCAGGCCCGTCGTTTCAGTGTCGAAAAAGACGTAACCCATGGACCCTAGCCTCAGAACCAACCGCCGCTGAGGCGGTTTCGCATGGCCGCGACGCTGACTTTGAATTTCTTCGCCAGGCTCTCGATTGCAGCGTCGTCGTCGAGGTCGAGTCCCGCATCCCCCACCGCTTCCAGCAGGAATTGACGCGGCATCAGCAGCTCTGAGGCGAAGGCGTTAGCGTCGATCTCCAGCGGATCGGTGCCCTGGGCCGCAAGTACATCACGGTGCAGGACACGAAAGCCCTTGTCGACGTGCACCGCAGCTGAAATCTCCGGCACGTGAAGGACATGGTGCGCGAGTTCGTGAGCGGCGGAAAACCGCTGGCGATTGGGGTGATGCAGGGCGTTGACGCCGATTATGCCAACTCCGTCTTTAATGTAGGCCATCCCGGACAAGTCTTCTGCTAGCGGCGCGTATTGCAAGATGATGCCGCGGGCCTTGATGATCCGATCCACGGGGACCGGTGGCGCACGCACTGGGAAGTCGGCCAAAATTTTCAAAGCCGCCGCACGGGCGGCGCTGGCATCTGCCTGTCTCACCGCCGGACCTTTGCGCTTTGCGTGGCCAGAACGCTTGCCACAAGGTCAGTAACCTGCGCCACGTCGCGCGGCGAGACGACGCCATCGGTGACACTCACCTGCAGCGCCCCCAGCGTGGCTTTCGGTCTGGCCGGTAAGAGGTCTCCAACCTTCGACATCTCAAGCGCCGCAGCGAGATCATAGAGATGGTGCAGCAGCACGTTCTGCCTGCCCTTTTCGATGTTCGCGATGGATGCGCGGGACATCCCGACGAGGCCGGCGAGGCCGGACTGGGTTAGTTCGAGCTCTTCGCGACGTTGGGCCACCGCCTTTCCGAAGGCGACGTTGATCGGATTCTTGATCATGCGCATTGTTTGCTCTGAACCTCGCACCATGTCAACATCACACACAAATGTTTGTAATACACACATCATAACGTGTGTATTGACGACAAATCGAATCTCGGCGATATTAGTCTCAACCCTGGGGCGATCCCGCATCGCCCCGGCCTTAATCTGCTACTACGGAGCAGCGAAATGAGTGATATGGGAAGCGAAGAGGCTGCGCTCGAGCAAGCCGAGGAAGTCGCGCTCCTCGTGAAGACTGGCCTTACCGAAGAGCGCGAGATCAAACTGGAGCATGGCGCCAGCCTCTTGCGAATCGTCGAGTTCGTCGCGAGCGAGCGAGGTCTGCTGGTTGAGGAACTCGCCATCTTCCGCGAGGGGGAAGTCGAGGAGCTGGGGCTCGAGTTGGTGATCACGCCCGACTATCCGCACCACCGCCGTCACCATGTCCACCACAAGAGCCTCGTCAATGTCATGGTTTTTTATGGCGTGAAGGAAGCATCCCGCGAATTCGAGCGCCACGCCACGGTCGAGGAAGTCCTCACTTGGGCTGTCGCCGTGAAGGAGTTCGGCATCGACCCTGCGGTCGCGCCCGAGTTCGAGCTCGCCCGCCACAACGTCAAGGAGGAGCTGCCAGGTACGGAGCACATCGGTCACCTCGCAGGTCATACAAAAGTCCTGGAGCTCGATCTCGTCCGCGGCGACATCGCGAACGGGTGACGCCATGATCGTTGATCCCTGCGACGCCCGCGTCGCCGCCGAACTCACCGAAAGCGACTTCGCCGCCGGTGTAGATGCGGGCCACTGGCGCGTCATCGCCTTCGATTTCCCCAGGCTCGACTTCGCCGTCGCGGCCGGGAAGGACGCGCAAGGGAAGCCGATCGAGTATGGCTTCCGCGCCGAACTCTCGAACTTTCCGGGACAAGCGCCCATGGTTCGGATTTGGGACCATGCGAACAACCGCGTCCTCCCACGCGATCAGCGGCCAAAGGGGACGCCTCGGATCGAGAGGACGTTTCAGTGGTGGCACGAGGATACGGTCTATCGGCCATGGGACCGCAAGACCGGACCGCACGGCAACAACGCAACCAACCTACCGCATCTGGCCTGGCGGCCCGAGCGCCATCTCTCTTTTATTTTTCGAGACCTGCATGGCATCCTTAATAGCAACGCTCGCGCGGATCGCGTTCGGACCGGCTCCTGAGATCGTGTGCCCTGGGCCGCTATGGCAAGCGGGCGTTCGCGAATTGCAAAGGCGCGCCGGCGGCCGCCGGGAAAGCGGCGCCTTCTTGTTGGGCTCGAAAGGGCCGAAGCGCAAAATCGAGGAGTTCGTCTTTTACGACGACGTCGATCCGAGCGCGCTGAAGACGGGAATCGTCATCATCGACGGCCGAAACCTCGGCACTCTGTGGTCGCATTGCCGCACAACGGGGCGAGAAGTGGTCGCCGATGTCCACGTCCATCCGGGCGGCCACCAACAGAGCCAGTCGGATCAGAACAATCCGATCATGGCGGAGATCGGACACGTCGCGATCATTCTTCCCCACTACGCACGGCGGGCAACCGACCCAGGTCGGATTGGGGTCTATGAGTATCTCGGCGCGCGGCGCTGGCGGGACCGGAGCCGGGAGACGCCGTCCCCTCTTCACATTGGATGGTGGCCCAAATGGCGCTGACGCGGCAGCTTGCTCGGCTTGCGAAGATCCTTGTCGATAGCGAGGGCATCGGCTTTCCTGAAGCGGAAGCGCGCCTTAGGGCGCTGACGCTCGAAATCGTTGTCGGCGAGGACGCGGCGTCGGTTGCCGCACACGCGGCCGTCCTAACGGCAGCATCGGTTGGACATCGCTCTTTTGTGGGTGGCGTTCGGGTCGTCGGTCATGGCGACCGGCCTCTCAACAGTGCGCTCCCGCTAAAAAGTCGAACGCTCGCGGATGCGGCGCGGGAAGTTGGCGCGCTCGGCTTCGAAGGTCCCGCTTCGCGCCACGTCTTCGTGGGCAACTCCCCATCGCAAGGCGTTTGGGAAGTCGCCGCTTGGTGTGACGGTTGGCGGGCAGGTGTTTGCAAGGTCGAGAGCGCGCGCTGGGGCGACAGTACCAACCCGCTCACGGGTATTGCCGCAGGTGCCTTAGCGGTCGGCGCGGCCTTTCAGGCCGCGCGCGGGATCGAACCAGACTGGACCGCTGAGGTAGACCTGTGGCCGGCAGCAGGGGGCGAGGTGCCAGCCTTTGCGGAAGTCTTCCTCCCCGGGGCACTCTGGCTGATTGGTCTTGGCAATCTCGGCCAGGCGTTCCTCTGGACCCTTGGTGCTCTGCCTTACCAGGATGCCCCGGACGTAGAACTTGTGCTCGTCGATCGCGATCGGATCAGCGAGGAGAACTGGGCGACCTCGGTTCTGGTGCACGAAGAAGTCTACGGGGCGTTGAAGACGAAGACCGGCGAAGCCTGGTGCGAGGCTAAAGGCTTCAAGGTGAGACGAGTCGACCGCCGAATCATGCCGGGAGACCGTCTTGACGATCATGATCCGCGCATCGCGCTCTCGGGTGTCGACAATGAAGGCGCCCGTCGGCTCATGGCGAATATTGGGTTCGAGTGCATTGTCGACGCCGGTCTCGGAAGGAAGGCGGCGGACTTCGACCGCTACCGCGTGACGGTGTTTGACGCAGACTATCGGATCGATGCGCACTTCACCCCAACGGCGACCGATGTGCAGGACAACGACCACGCACCGCCAGGCGGCCAGGACATCGTCCCGGAGACGGAGGCCTATAGGGCCCTTGAGGCGGAGATTGGCCGGTGTGGCGCGGCTGAGATTGCGGGAGCGAGCGTCGCCGCGCCTTATGTCAGCGCGGTTGTGGCGGCAATTGTGATCGCACGAACGATCAGCCTGTTCTCAGGCTGTGGAGGCGTCCGATCTGAAGTTGGGAAGATACGGGCAATCAAGTCCCGGCGGCTGGTCGAAGGCGCGCCCGTGGCTCTTCGGACCAGCATGCACGCTGGTCGACCCAAGATTGGATTTCGATGACGTAGCGATTCGCAAAACAGATGTTTCTGACCTCTGCGATGGCCCACGATGAGTCAGTTGAAGCTCCCTAGAACGCTCGCGCGCTACCTGCCTCGCGCTGCGGCGCATGAATCACGTTGCCGACCGCCGTGCCATAGCGATTCAGCAGCGCGCCGCCGATTGCGGGCGCGAGTTCGACGCGAGGCGGCCGACAATTCGGCCAGAAGCGCCAGCTCATTTTCGCGCACCACCGTCGAATTGCTGTGGTTCTCCAACTACTCTCACGAATTGTTGCTCGCGTCGGAGTCAACCCCAACGCGAGTAAGTTGATCGCGTGATTTTCGCCATCAGATGGCGAAAGGATCAATCTCAACCAAGATATGCGCCTCGTCGCCGTCGAATTCATTGGCCGGCGTGACTGAAACGCTGCCGTCGCCCGCACGAAATATCACGATGGCGACCATCAGGCTGGTGGCGAGGCTGAAGGCGAAGGCTTGAGCGTCGTTGAAGGACATCGATCCGGCTCCTGTTTCGAGCGGAGGACCGTCCCCCGCTTACAGGCGCCCGAAGAGTCCAGGCAAGAGCCGCAATCACCGCAAAGGGCAAAGCCCGCAGCGGCGGCACGCGCATGCGTAGTCCGACCCTTTACGGGTTGATGGCGTCAGGCTTTGGGCTGGACCAAGGATCAGCGCTGTCTTTTTGCGGGGGCGGCCGTTCGATCGCCGGGAGAGAGAGGCTCGATGTTCAAGACGGCAAAACTGAGCGTATCGCGCACCATTTAGGCCAGCGGCCGCCATTGATCCGTGGGAATGCACAGAGTTTCAAAGACGGCGCATCACGCGCCGCCGGCATCGAAGCGATAAACGGGAATGCCCAACTTGCGGGCCTTGTCGGCGAGATTGTCCTGAATGCCCGTGCCGGGACAGATGATGACGCCGATCGGCATGACCGCCAGCATCTGGTCGTTGCGCTTGAAGGGAGCGGCCTTGGCGTGTTTGCTCCAGTCCGGCTTGAAGGCGATTTGCGGGACCTTGCGGTGATCGGCCCAACGCGCGGCGATTCTCTCGGCGCCTTTCGGCGAGCCGCCGTGGAGCAACACCATATCGGGATGTTTGGCGTGGACCTGATCGAGCTTGGCCCAGATCAGCCTGTGGTCGCCGGCTTCGCCGCCCGAAAAGGCGATCTTCGGCCCGGCGGGCATGAGCACTTCCGTCTCGGCGCGCTTTTTCGCCGCCAGGAATTCGCGGCTATCGATCATTGCCGAAGTCAGATTGCGGTGATTGACCATGGAGCCGGCGCGCGGTCGCCAGCTTGAGCCGGTTTGCCGTTCGAACTGTTCGGCGGCCTGGTCGCGCATCAGCTCGAAGGCGTCGCGCCGTTCGATCAGCGTCTGCCCTTCGGCGGTCAAGCGCTCCAGTTCGACGGATTTGACTTCGCTGCCGTCCTGTTCCTTCTGCGATCGGCGCTGGGCCTGCTCATTGTCATCGAGTTCGCGTTCGATCCGGTTCGCGGCGCGGTGAAACAGATTGACCGTCGACCACAGCAAATCTTCGAGGTCGGGTTCGAGCCGCGTGTCGATGAAAGTGGCGATAAGGGCGTCAAAGATATCGGCGATGGCGCCGGCGACGCGATTGCCCTCGGGCAGGGGCCTTGGATCGGGTTCGTCCGAGAAGGGCCGGTAGCCATAAAGCTGAAGCTCTTGCAGGACATGGTCGGTTGGAGAAGGATTGTGCCGCGGTTCGAATGGGTCGCGCTCGCTCATGATTGGCTCCGTCGGTTTGGACCGCGCCCGTCGCGGCCTTCCTGGGCGCCGGAGCTGGCGGGCGGGCCGGACCTGCACCCGGAGCGAAGCGCAGGGCCGCAGCGCCAGCGGAGGATGGCGAAGGCCGGCGATTTTGCCTCGCGATGCAAAGCCCCTTTGGGGCGGCGGAAAATCGTCGGCCGCAGCCATTGCCGGTCCGGCCCGTTTGCCGGCCGATCGCCCCTCTCGAAGGCCTCGGGCGCGGCTCTTTTCGGCGTCGCCATGAACGAGCCGAACTTGATCGGACGACCAGCGGGCCTCCTCTTCCTTCCGGCTATGCCGCAAGGCGCATGAAGCGAACGACGTCCTCCGGCGCGAGCTGGAGCCGGATTTCCGCCCGAAACGCGTCCACGCCAAAAGTCGCCAAATCCTCGTTGAAATCCCCAAGCCGCGGCGACAGCACGATGGCGTCGATTTCGGCCTCGTTGGCGCGTCGGATCAGACGGTCCCGCGCCTTGTCGCCTGCCGGGTCATTGTCGCGCGCGATATAGAGCCGGCGCAAGGAGGGCGGAAACAGGAAGGCGGCGAGATGGGCCGCGGAGAGCGCTGCCGCGACCGTCATGTCGGGCAGAACGCATCTGAGCGACAGCATGGTTTCAATGCCCTCGCCCGCCGCCATGACTTCGGCCGAGCGCCCGAAGCGAACCGCGTGGCCAAGCAAGTCGCCCATCGCCTTGCGCTGCGTGTTGATCGAGGCCTTCCCGAAGCCGTCGCGCGCGAGCCAGGTGCGGTGAACGCCGGTGATATTGCCCGATTGATCCGTGACGGCGGCGATCATCGCCGGCCAGGTTTTTGTCGGGCCCTGCTCATCTCGCCGATAGAAGCATCGTGGATGAAAGCGCAAAGGCGTCAGATCACGACAGTCGGCAATGCCCCGTCGCCGCAAATAGGTCTCAGTGATCGTGCCGCCGATCGGCTGCGACAGGGCCCAGAGACGTCGCGCGGCCTCCGTCGAGCCCGCGGGGGTGTTTTCTCTTCTGGGCGCATCTTGCGCCGGTTGGTGATGCGGCAAATTGAGGAAGGATCGCGCTTCCTCGATCACATCGCGAAAGTGCATGAAGCCCCGAGCCTCGCGGATCACGTCGAGCAGATCGCCATGATCGCCGGTGGCGGCGTCAAACCATTTTCCGGCGCGACCTTTCGGGGAATCGCGCAAGCGGACGAACATCGAGCGGCCAGGACTGTTGTGGGCGTCGCCGACTTGCCAATAGGCGCCATGGCGACGGCCATTGAATAGGTAATGTCGGCAAACCGCCTCGGCCCGCCGGCCGAGACGATGCGCCAGTTCGGCGGGATCATGGCGGGTCATCACGCGGCCGTCCGCTCAATGACGCGCTCGATCGGATAGGTCTCGATCAGTCTCGCCAGAACCGCCGCGCCTTCCGTGTCGGCCGGCACGAAGAACCGCAATTTCCAGGAAATAATCTCGCTGAAGAGGCCGTAAGATCGCAAACGCTCGCGCATCGCTTCCGTGAAATTCACCAGCTCAATGCGGTTGGCGCCCATGACTTTTGCCCGGCGCAGCTGCATGCCCTCTACGAGATCGAACACCGCGCCTTCACCGAGCAGCGCCGCGTGCGCGGCTTCCGGCGCAAGGCCCGCGCCGCCGGTCGCGCTCACATTGGCCGCCCAAGCCGCCGAAACCCGCCGCCCGATGATCCTTTCGCCGTCGTCGGTCTGAAGGCGATAGACCCGCGTCGATTCGTCGGGCAGGCGTTTCCATACCGGCAGCAACAAGCCGGCGACGACGTGCAGAATATTTTCCGAGAACTCCGGCAGCTGCGCGATTTCGGCGCTCCAGGCTGCGGCGAACTCCGCGCGATCGGCTTCCCGCCAATGGCTGTCGGCCATCATTTTGAGCGCGGCGTGATGCTGGTCCATCGGCCGGATGAGGCGGACGCGGCGCTCGATCTCGCCGTCGTCGAGCATGATCGAGGGCGCGGGAACCTGCACAGCGGCGCGGCCCGAGCGCTCATTGATCAGCAATTTCCCATAATTGTCCGCGAGAAAGACATAAGCCTCGTCGAGCGAGACGGGGCGATTACGGCGCT
>JAJXZC010000044.1 GCA_021780275.1 Pseudomonadota bacterium | reverse complement strand
GTTCATGCGTCAGCGGGGCCGGATTGGAGCAAGGCGCCGGATGACGCGCTGGTCAAGGTCGAACGCGAGCCGGGGCTGCGCGGCTTTTTCCGACGCTTGCTGGCCTATCTTCCCTGGCTCCGCCCGGAGACCGTTCCGGGAGCGGAGGAGTGGGCGCGGCGGACCTGGCTTGTCACGGCGAAGAAACCGCTGCCGCTCGACACCGAGGCCGAGCTGGTCATGCATCCGGGATTGATTTCGGCGATGGGGGCGGAGCGCAGCGCCATCGATCAATCGGTGCAGAAGTTCGCAACCTTCGGCGATTTCCGCTTTACCGGCCTGCGCTGCACGGCGAATGACGGCACGGAAATCACCATCCGTCAGGGCGATACGGGAAAGCCCATGGCCGATTGTGGGCCATGGAATGTCGTGCGCCTCATGTTCAGCGCGCCGGTGAAGCTCAAGGAAATCCGCGACCACGTCGCGCTCTCGCCGGAACTCGGCAAGGCGGGGTCGGAGGATGATCCATGGTCCAATGTCGAGCCCGAGCAGACGGAGGGCTATTACAGCTGGAAGGGGCGGCAGAAGGGCGACGAATATACGGCGCGCTTCCCGATCTATCTCCGGTCCGACCGCGACTATGAAGCGGCCCTGAAAAAGGGTGACAAGGTACAGATCGTCGATCTTTTCGGACGGAAGCTCGACGGCGATATCGATATTCGCTGGCACATGGACAATCGGCCGCCGAATTTCGAATTGCCGAACAATATTGCGGTGCTGGAAAAGAACGTCGACAGCGAAGTGCCGCTGTTCGTCAACAATCTGACGAGCCGGGACTTCACCTTTTCGCGGATGACGGCGCACGGCGTCGAGAATGGGCTTTCCTCGCATGAGGCGCTCGAGCCGATCCGCAACATTCAATATGCGATGCCTTTCGGCGTGCGCGGCATGCTCGATGGAAAGTCCGGCGCGCTGCTGGGGCAGATGACGACGGCGCCGGAATTGCCGAACAGAAAGCCGGGGCTTCTCTTCGCGCAGGTCACGCCCTTCGGGCTTCATGCCAAGGTCGCGCATTACAATACGCTTGTCTGGGTGTCCGATCTTGCGACCGCCGAGCCGGTGCCGGGGGTCAGGGTCGAGCGTTATCGCGATCCGGTGCTCAGCGCGGCTGTCTGCAACAACACGGTGCCCGAAAGCTGGATGGAGCCGGATTTCATCGAGGCCTCCGCCATCAGCGACGAGAACGGTCTCGCCATTCTCCCCGGTGTAGCGCCGCATGCCGGCGTTTATGAGTCCGATTGCGACAAGGCGCTGACGATCCGTGCGGTGAAGGGCGACGACCTCGCGCTGTTGCCCGTTACATATCAGTTCGAGGCGGATACGTTCCGTGCGTCGGGCGAGCAGATTTGGCCGCAGGCGCAGAGCGAGCAGGAGCACATGCGCGTCTGGGGTACGACGGCGCAGGGCGTTTATCGCGCGGGCGACACGATCCAGTACAAGGTCTATGTGCGCGGCCAGTCGAACGAAGGCCTCACCTCCGCACCGCCGTCCGAATATCGCCTGCAACTCGTCGATCCCACGGGAAAGCTCGTTGCCGACATCAAGAAAGTGGCGCTCAACGAGTTCGGCGCGACGGACGGCTCGATCACCGTCCCGAAGACGGGCGCGGTCGGCTGGTACAAGATCCGGCTCCTGCAGAAGCTGCGCGGCGACGCGGGCGATCCTCAAAATGCCGAACAAGGCGAGCGCGCGGATGCCGAGGGCGCGCTATCGAGCGGCTGGTTTGCCTGGATACCCACGCAGGTGCTCGTCAGCGATTTCACGCCCGCGCCGTTCCGCGTCACCGCGAACGTCAACGGCAAGGTCTTCGGACCGTCGAAAGCCGTCGAGGTGGAGGGAAAGGCGGAGCTTCATTCGGGCGGACCATATACCAACGCCAAGGCGCGCATCACGGCCAGCTTCACGCCACGGCCCATGTCGTCCGATCATCCCTTGGCGGCAGGGTTCGATTTCTCGCGCAGCGATCTCGAGCATGAAAGCTACGAAAAGATGCTGGCGCAGATGGAGCAGCCGCTCGACGCGCAAGGCATTGCCAAGGTCAATGTCGCCATTCCGGACCAGGGTAACGACACCTACGGAGATCTGAACTTCGAGGTCGCGGTGATGGACGATCGCGGCAAGAACGTCGCGAACTCGGTCGCGGCGACTTTTGCGGCGACGGACCGCTTTGTCGGACTGAAGGCGAAGGAGTGGATCTATCAGACTGGAAAGCCAGCTGGTTACAGCTACATCGTTGTGGATCCGGCGGGCGTTCCGGTCAAGGACGCGAAAGTCGAACTCAAGATCGAGCTGAAAAAGGTGACGGCGGCGCGGGTGAAATCCGCCGGCAATGCCTATCAGGCGGTTTACAACACGAGCTGGGACAAGGTTGCGAACTGCGAGGGGACGCCGGAAGCCGCGCCCGCCGATTGCAGCTTCGTGCCGAAGGATGCGGGCGAGTATCGCATCACGGCGACGGTGAAGGGCACCGGCGGCAAGGCGCATATTG
>JAJXZC010000677.1 GCA_021780275.1 Pseudomonadota bacterium | reverse complement strand
CTGCATCGACATGGCCTCCAAAGCCCCAAAGAAACTGCGGAAGGTCGTTTTTCCGGTCGCCGGGCTCGGCACGCGCTTCCTGCCCGCGACCAAGGTCATTCCGAAAGAGATGCTGACGGTCGTCGACAAGCCCGTCATTCAATATGCGGTCGAGGAAGCCATCGAGGCAGGGATCGAGCATTTCGTCTTCGTCACCGGCCGCGGCAAGGGCGCAATCGAGGATCATTTCGACCTCGCCTATGAACTCGAAGCGACGCTGAAAGCGCGCGGCAAGACCGCCGAATTCGAAATGCTGAGGACAAGCCGTCCGGCAGCCGGCACCACGAGTTTCGTGCGCCAGCAGGAACCTCTCGGCCTTGGCCATGCCGTATGGTGCGCCCGCGACGTGATCGGCGACGAGCCCTTCGCGCTGGCGCTGCCCGACATGCTGATCCACGGCAAGCCGGGCTGCTTCGCCCAGATGGTCGACGTCTATGAGAAGCATGGCGGCAACATCGTCGCTGTCGAGCAAGTGCCGCATGAGCATGTGAACCGCTATGGCGTCGTGGCGCTCGGCGAGAGCTTCGACACGGCGACGCATCGCATCACCGGCATGGTGGAAAAGCCGAAGGTCGAGGATGCGCCTTCCGACCTCATCATCTCGGGCCGCTATATCCTGCAGCCGGACATCTTCGACAAGCTCGCAAAGCAGAAGCCCGGTGCGGGCGGCGAAATCCAGCTTACCGACAGCATGATCGCGCTGTGCGCCGAGCAGGATTTCTTCGCCTATCGCTTCACCGGCACGACATATGACTGCGGCGACAAGATCGGCTACCTGACCGCCAATCTGGTTCTCGCGCTCGACCGCCCGGACATCGCGCCGAAATTCCGTCCGATCGCCGAACAGATCCTCAAGCCGTAACCGGCAGCGGCGGCGGAGATACATGACCGCCGCCGTCTTTTCTGTAAACTTCGGGCCAGCAACCTTCGGCCCATTGGCCCGGCGGCCAGGCTGCTGTTTCGACGGATGGGTGGATCTGCGATTTGAAACCGGAAGCAAACAGCGTGGCGCTGGCCTGGGTCGATGCAGGACTGCTTGCCCTTGTCGCGTTGGCGCCGTTGCCGCTGGCAAGCAACCGGCCTCTGCCTGCCGCCCTGCTTGCTCTTGGCGCCGGGCTTTTGCTGATCGGTTGGGCGCTCGCGGTCTGGCGTGGCGCGCCCGTGGCGATAAGCCCCTCAAAAATCGCGGCGCCCCTCGCGCTCTATCTCGGCGTTTGCCTCTGGATCGGTTTTCAGTGGCTGCCCGGACCCTGGGCCGATCCCATATGGGCTGTGGCGGGCGCGGCGCTCGGCGCTTCATTGCCGGGGCACCTGTCGGTCAATCCCGAGGCGACGCTGACCGGGCTCATGCATCTTCTCTGCTACGGGACCGTCTTCTGGCTTTCCCTGCAACTCAATGCGAAAGCGGACCGCGCCTATTTTTCCCTGGGCGTCATCACCGCCATGGGAACGGCCTATGCCCTCTACGGCCTCATCATCTGGGTGGCGGGCAATGAGTGGATTCTTCTTTACCGCAAATGGGCCTATCAGGATGCGCTGTCGAGCACCTTCGTCAATCGCAACTCCTTCGCGACCTTCATGGGCCTCTGCCTACTCGCCGGCTTCTCTCTCTTCCTGAAACGCATCGAACCCGTATTGAGCGCGAAGCGGCCATGGCGGCAGAAGACCGTTCTGGTGCTTGAAAGCCTGACCTCCGGCACGACAGTCTGGCTCGCCGGCTGTGTGCTGGCGCTGGCGCTGGCGCTTCTGCTGACCGGATCGAGGGGCGGCTTCTTTTCAAGCCTTGCGGGCCTGCTCGTTCTCGCACTGGCCCATGCGCGGGGAAAGCTCTCACGCAGATCCGTCCTTCCGGCCCTTGTCTTGGGCACAACCCTCTTCGCCGTCATTTTTCTCGCGGGCGGCGGCATGGTGATGGACCGCTATCAGGCGAAGGGCAGCGACCTCGGAAACCGCGAAGACATCTACCGGCTGACGCTCGACGCAATTAAATCAGCGCCATGGACCGGAAGCGGCTTCGGAACCTTCGGCGACGTCATTTCCGCCTACCAGCCGAAGACGCCGCAGATCGAGCCCGTCTGGGACAAGGCCCACAACACCTATCTTGAGAATGCGCTCGAACTCGGCATTCCCGCAGCCGTCGCATTGAATGTTGCGATCCTGTTACTGGCGGGTCTCGCCTTGCGTGGCTTGCGGACGCGCAAGCGCGACTGGGCCATTGCAGGCATCGGCGTCGCCGCGACGGCGCTGGTGGGACTTCACGCCCTTGTCGATTTCAGCCTTCAGATTCCCGCCGTAACGGTGCTCTACGCCTTCATGCTCGGCATCGCCGTCGCACAATCCTGGAGCACGCGGCGAGCCGAAAAGAACGGCAACGCCTGAAGAAGCACCCAGCCGCAAGGCGACCGGGTGTATCAATCAGGAGGCGCGATTCCCGCTCTTTGATACGCGACGGTTGAGTTTATCACTCGGGGTAGTAGGGACCGTCGCCG
>JAJXZC010000446.1 GCA_021780275.1 Pseudomonadota bacterium | reverse complement strand
GTATGCCATGCTCGACCATGAATGGCCTTCGCGCAAAGCCGCTTACGAGCGCTGGCTCGACCCGGCCAATTTCGACGGGCAGGGCAATCAGAGGGCTCGTCTTTCCGACCTGATGCCGAGGAGCGCGCAATGACATCGACAACCGCAGACAAGCGCAGGCGATTCGCCGAGCTGCATCGGGCGCCAGGCTGTTTCGTGATGCCGAACCCCTACGACGCCGGCTCAGCGAAATATCTCGCCTCGCTTGGCTTTCCGGCCATCGCGACGTCGAGCGCCGGCATGGCCTGGGCCATGGGCAGACGGGACGGCGCCGTGCGGCGAACGGAAGCCCTCGGCCACATTGCGGAGCTCGCGGCGGCCGTCTCCATTCCGCTCAACGCGGATTTCGAGGCCGGTTTCGCCCATGACGCGGAGGGCGTTTACGAGAACGTGCGGCTCTGCGTCGGCGCCGGCGTCGCCGGCCTTTCCATCGAGGACTATCCCGGCGGGGACGATGCGGCGCTCTATGCCGTCAGCGAAGCGGTCGAGCGCGTGCGCGCTGCGCGCGCGGCCATCGACGCGACGGGCGAGACGGTGCTCCTGACTGCGCGCAGCGAGGCGATTTGGCGGAAGGATGGCGGCGGTCTGCCTGAAGCGTTGCGGCGGCTCGAAGCCTATGCCGAGGCGGGAGCGGATGTTCTGTTCGCGCCGGGCGTCCGTACGGCCGCCGATGTGTCCGAGGTCGTGCGGGTCGCTGGCAAGCTCCCCGTCAATGTCGTGATGGGCGCGCCTGGACTTACGCAGCGAGAACTCGAGGATCTCGGAGTCAAGCGCATCAGCACGGGCGGCGCGCTCGCGCGCGTGGCCTGGGGGGCGATGATGCGGGCCGCCGCGGACATCGCGGAACACGGCCGGTTCGACACGCTCACAGGTGTTCCGCCGGCCGGCGAGATCGAAAGCGCCTTCGTGACAGGAGTGTAGGCCAGGCGCTCATGCAGAGCCTTGACTGCCCTCCTTCCGGACTTTCCTCTCTGGCCCGTCGTCCTACGGACGGATATTCACGCGGACCCTGAACCGCGAGACGATGGACGAGTCGCCTTCCCACTGGCGCCATTGCTTCAGGGCGATCTCTCCGCTCCCGGCCTTCTTTCCGCGGAAAGCAAACGTCACCTCGCCGCCAGAGCCGATCGCCTTGCCGGCGTAGTGGGGTTCGCTGCCGAGCGCTTCGAGGATCTCGGAATCATACTTGTCGATCGCCCAACGGAACCCTGTTGTGGCGTTCTCGGGCAGCGTGATCTGGAGCGCTTCGCCAGCGGGAAGATCGACAGTCCGGTTGTTGTCGGTCTCGGCCAGTTTTGTCATCGTCGCAAATCCCTCTGCAGAAGGCGCGCCAGCAGCCGCACCGAGGCAAAGCGTCAGCCAAACAAGCATTCGCCAAACACGCGCCAATGCGGCTGCTCCCGCAAGGGAAGAAACGAGTCCCGCCAGGAGGCGAAAATCCGCCGGTCAGATAGTCACCCCGTAGCTCTCATTGAAGAAGGCCGCATTGATGTAAGCCTCGCTCGCGTAAGCAAAGCCATGGTCGCCCCAGGCCGTTCCCCAGCTGTTGCGGATGATGAAGCGCCCTTCAGCCGTGTAGCCTACGACACAAGGGGCATGACCGCCGCGGACCGTGTTCGGCTGAAACGTATCCAGCATGCCGTGAGTGGCGGTGGCGTTGTCCCACGTGGCGTCGACATTGAGGGCGACGAGGATCGGGCCATGTCCGGCAAGCCAGGCGCGCCATGTCGCGAGGTTCTTGTGCAGGTTGTAATAGGCGGCGATCCGGCGCGTCGCCATTGTCGCGAAGAAGGTGTTCTCGTTCCCGAGGTACATGAAGGTGTTGATGTGGAAGGGGAGCAACTCCTCGGGCGCCGCGCCGTACTTGCGCAGAATATCCACTGCTGCTTTCAGGCTGGTTCCGGCGCCCTCGATGAAAGTCTCCGGTCGGCTGGTGAACTGGTCAGTCTCCTTTGACGCCATCCAGGTGCAACGCGGCGACAACTTCTTCTTCTGCGAAAGCTTGCCAGCCTTGACGAAATGATAGCGGGCGACGCCGTCGGTGGATCCCCAGCCGACGCAGGAACCGGTCTGCTGCTGGTCGCCGATATCCCACCAGGCGGCGCGAAGGTCGACGCTGGCCGGCAGGGCGGCAGGAGCGGCGACGGCGCCGGAGTCCACCGCGTGTTCGAAAAGCCAGTCCTTGTCGATATCCCGTGATGGAACGATGTTGCAAATTCGCTGAGCTTCAGGTCTTGCTGTGCGTGGTTTGGTAGCCATGATGTTTCCTCCAAATAATTGTGATGAGACTTTTATGGCGCGACGTCCAAGCCGCGCAGGAGTGATCGAAAATAACGAGCAGAATAGGCTATCTTGGCGTTCTTCTCGGCCTATCCCAGGCCTCTCAAGCCTGGTTTGCGGCCTAATCAATCGAAAGCCAGCTTATCATAAAGTAAAACATAAGGTAAGTTCTGATTGACGGCACATTGTCGCAGGACGGCCCCTTGAGGG
>JAJXZC010000827.1 GCA_021780275.1 Pseudomonadota bacterium | reverse complement strand
CGACCAGCAGCCGCTCCGAGCGCACCGAGTAGAACACCTGCAACAACAGCGCCCGCAGAATGTACTCCGGCGCGATCGACGGACGGCCAGAGTCGGCATACAGCGCAGCGAACTCAGCGTCCAGCCTCCGCAACACCACGTCTGTCAACTCGCGAACCGCGCGCAGTGGATGGCCCTGAGGCACGCGCTGCTCGTTCTGGTCCGCGACGGACGGTCCCGCCGCCATCTGCGCGAGCTCGGCATTCCGGAGGCACACATAGGAAGATGCGCCGACGCTGCCTTTGCGCTAGCCCCAAAGGATCTGAAGGGAAAGCGCTTCTCCCCCGATCACCTCGCGCCCCGCATCGCCATTTCCGTCCGCGACTGGCCGCATTTCAAATCCCGCTCCGGAAACCACGGAATGGAAAGCTACTGCGCCGTCATGGCGGAACTCGTCAAGGACCTCATCGAGCGTCGCGGCGCGCACCTTACGTTCATTTCCACATGCCAGGGCGCACCGGAATACTGGACCGACGATTCGCGCATGGCCGAACAGATCGTCAGTCGCCTGCCTGAACGCCTGCGAGGAGACGCAAGGATCGACCATCGATTCCGTCGGCCCAACGAGCTGATCGATGCGCTTTCCTCATTCGATCTCACCATCGCCACCCGTCTCCATGCCGCAATCCTGTCCCTATGCGCGGGCACACCGGTTCTTCCGATTGCATATGAGTTCAAGACGTCGGAGCTCTTTCAACGCTTCGGTCTTGGCGATGCCGTCATAGACATTGAAACCATGTCGCCCGCCACGGTGCGTGAGGCCTATGAAGCCGCGGCAACCCTCTGGGGCACGAAAGCCGACGAGACATGGGCGGCCGTGAGGCGTGAACGTGATTCAGCCTTCTCCGCCGCTGGCTATATCGCCCGTGCCCTGAAGAACGGTCAACCCAGGATCGACTGAAGATAATCGGCAAGGGCGCCGGAGGTCGTATCGAGGGGAACGCGGATACGGCGCGCGCCAAGCCCGCGAAATCTGTCTTCGAGAACCGCCGTTGTCTGTCTCAGGAATTCATCCGGCCCCGGCAGCGGGAATGAAGGCGCGAATGCCTTGAGCGCCGACGAAATCTCGACGGCCGCGCCAAGCTCCATGAGCAGGATATGCGCGGCGCGCGCGGCAAGCTCTCCGGTCGAAAGAGGTTGGTTTCCGAAAGCGGTCACATCGGCGCGCTCGAGGATGATGGGAACGTCGAGAGCGGCCGAATGAGCGACCGCCTCGGCGCCAAACAACGCCTCCGCCGACATGCGCCGCCGTACGCCGCCACCGCCGTATCGCTGCTTGCGGAATGCCCAGGCCCAGCGATCCCATGTCAACCGGCCGCCGAAAATGCGCCCGGTCAATACTTCGTCTCCCACGAGATTATAGGCATTCAGCTGGATGAACCGGGCCGAACGCGACAATGTTCTCGGTGGGCCGATGACGGCGACATCATCGCTCAAATATTTCCAGCCATGCTCGTTCACGAGCTTGACCATCGCGTCGGTCTTGCCGATGCCGCGCCACGCGATGAGCGCCACGCCCCGCCCCTCCTTCGCAAAGCTGCTGGCATGAAGATAGGAGGTGCCGCGACCGAGATTCACGACCTGAACGAGATAGCCAAGCACACCATGCACGAAGTCCTTCGCCGCCGTTTCCTCGGGAGAAAGGAAGTCCGCGGCATGAAAGCGCCGAACCGGTTCCGGCACATGCCACCTGTGTTTGATATCCTTCAGCACGTAGACGCAGAAGCCGCCCGCTCTCGGGCGGACCTGATAAACCACCCGGCCGCAAATGGTTTCATATCGACCGGCGCCGATCTTCAGGGGCGTCGCGACCGTGTAGGCAGGCAAGGCCGGAAGCTCGGACTGGAATATGAAGTCGATGTCGATGGCGGAGGCCGACGGCGTTTCGAGCGGCGCGCATTCCCTCCGAACATGGTCGATGAACGCGCCACTGCCACGGAGTCTGAAAATGCAGCTTCCAAGGCGACAGGTACTCGCATGCCGTTCCGCGGCCGAGGCCGAGCCATCATTGCCGCTCAGGATTTTCGAAGGCGCGAATTCATCGCCGCCGACGAACAGTGTCGAGTCGACAGACATATGTTTCCACCCTCAGAAACGTCCGGCGACCAGCTTCCGATAGTTCTGGTCAAGCCGCCTGTTGAGTTTCTTTGTGTTGAAATCCGCGACAACCCTCTTGCGCGCGGCCGCACCAACTTTCCGCCGGCGTTCCGGCGAATTGAGGAGCGTCGCCAATGCGAGGCCCAACTCCCCGACATCTCTCTCCCCCGCGAGAAGACCGCTGACGCCATCCTCCACAAGCTCCGGAATTCCGCTATGGCGGCTCGATACAACAGGCACACCGCTCGCCATCGCCTCCATCAGCGTCACCGGAATTCCCTCCTGCTCGCCTTGTGCGTCTGTAACGCTCGGCGCGAGGAGGACGTCGCAGGATTTCATTTTCCGAACGACATCGTCGTGAATGAGAGCACCATGGAAATGAACCCGGTCGGCA
>JAJXZC010000454.1 GCA_021780275.1 Pseudomonadota bacterium | reverse complement strand
CATGCCGCTTCGCTGGTTCTCAGGCTTTCCGTAAATCCGGTCTTCCGTTTCTCCTAATCTGCGCGTCCACGCTCGCCGGCTGCGCGATCGCCGAAAAGCCGCCCGAGATCGCCTATGACGATGCGGCGCCCGCCACGCGGACAGCCGATCCGCCGTCGCCAGTCAAAGTGGTCGCCTTGGCGAAACCGCTTCCCCTGCCGGGCCAATTGAAGGCGCTCGGCAAGGACGGCAAGCCCGATCCTGAACCGGCCGATCCTGCGGCGCGGGTGAGCCAGGCCAACGCCGCCGCGCGCATGCAACCGGTGCGCAACGGCTTCATCAATTCGATGCAGGTCTATCCCTTCGTCGACGGCGCGCTCTACCAGGTCTACGCGTCGCCCGGGCAGATTACGGATATCGCGCTTCAGCCCGGCGAGCAGTTGGTCGGCTCCGGCCCCGTCGCGGCCGGCGACACGGTCCGCTGGATTATCGGCGACACCGAAAGCGGCGCCGCCAACGCGAAACAAGTCCATATCCTGGTCAAGCCGACGCGTCCGGAGCTGATGTCCAATCTGGTCATCAATACTGACCGGCGCACCTATCATATGGAGCTGCGCGCGACCGAGAAGACCTATATGGCGTCGGTCAGCTGGCAATATCCGCAGGATCAGCTCATCGCGCTGCGTCGTCAGAATGCCGAAGCGCAAGCGGCCCAGCCGGTCGCGACCGGCGTCGATCTGGCGCAGGTGAATTTCCGCTACGAGGTCACGGGCGACAGCGCGCCATGGCGGCCCCTGCGCGCTTTCGACGACGGCAAACAGGTCTTCGTCGAATTCCCGCGCGGCATCGGCCAAGGCGAGATGCCGCCGCTTTTCGTCGTCGGTCCCGAGGGCGAGACGTCCGAGCTCGTGAACTTTCGCGTGCGCGGCAATTACATGATCGTCGACCGGCTCTTCGCCGCCGCCGAACTGCGCTTCGGATCGGACAAGAACCAGAAGCGCGTGCGAATTTCGCGAACCGACGGCGCGCGAAAGAATCCCTTCCCCTGGTTCCAAAGCCTTAAGGGATCGCAAGCGCCGAACGCTGACAGCGAAAGCGGAGGGCGGCCATCGTGAGCAGGATCGATCCCGAAAAGGAGGGAGGGGCTGGAACGGAGTCCGGGTCTCGGCCCGGTCCGGTCGGCGGTGACGAGGTTCGGTCCCCGGTGCATTCTCGAGAAAAGGGGACGGGCAACTCGACCCGCAAGGGGCAACCCGGCAAGGCTGCCGAGGTTGCGTCCGGCCCTGAAGAGACCGAACAGGACCTGGCCGGCGAGCCGGTCGTATCCATGCGGCTGCGCCCTGAGCCGCCGCGGGTTACACGGCTGTCGCGCAAGGCGCTTGCCGGCATCAGTCTCGTCGCGAGCATCGGAGTCGGCGGCGCGCTGATCTACGCCCTCCAGACCCGCGACACCCGCAATCAGGGCCAGGAGCTTTATTCCACCGACAACCGGACAACGCCGGACGGGCTCGCCGGCTTGCCGAAGGATTATTCCGGCGTTCCGAAACTCGGCCCACCGCTGCCCGGCGATCTCGGCCGGCCGATCCTGAACGCCCAGGAGTCGGGTAAGTCGATTCCGGCGCCGCCACTCGCCATGCCCAATCCGACCGTGAGCCAGGACGAACAACGCCGTCTCCAGGAAACCGAATACGCCCGGACGGCGGCGTTGTTTTCCGCGACCCAGACGCGACCGCAGAATAATCCGGCGCCGGCGGGAACGGCGACGACGCCCCAGGCCGATCTCGCGGGCCTCGGCCTCGCGCCGCCGCCGTCGACGCCCTCGGCGCAGGATCGCCAGCTCGCCTTCCTCAACCAGGCGCCCGACAAGCGCACCGTCTCACCTGATCGCGTGGCGGCTCCGGCGTCAGCTAATGTGCTTCAGGCTGGAGCCGTGATAGCAGCGGCGCTCATCACCGGGATTCGCTCCGATCTCCCCGGCCAGATCACCGCACAGGTGACGGAGAATGTCTTCGACAGCCCGACAGGCAAGATTATGCTCATTCCCCAGGGAACGCGCGTCATCGGGCAATACGACAATGGCGTCGGCTTCGGTCAGCGCCGCGTGCTGCTCGTCTGGAATCGGCTAATCTTTCCGAACGGCCGCTCCATCGTTCTGGAGCGCCAGCCGGGCTCAGACGCCGAAGGCTATGCCGGTCTCGAGGACGGCGTCGATTACCATTGGTGGGATCTCGCCAAGGCCGCCGTGCTCTCGACCATCCTCAGCGTTGGGGCGGAAGCGGGATCCTCGGGCCAGGAAAGCGACATCATGCGGGCGCTGCGCCAGGGCGCGTCCGACAGCGTCTCCCAAACCGGGCAGCAGATCGTCCAGCGCCAGCTCAATATCGCGCCGACATTGACGATCCGCCCAGGCTTCCCGGTCCGCGTCATTGTCACGCGCGACCTCGTGCTCGAACCCTATGGAGGATGAAAAATGCCGAAGCTGAAACTCGGTCCGATCGTAAACGACAAGCCTGTGAAGGTTTCGGTGGAGCTGCCGGCGTCGTTGCATCGCGATTTGATCGCCTATGCCGAAGTCCTGAGCCACGAAACGGGACAACCTCCAGCCGACGCCGCGAGCCTCGTTGTGCCGATGTTGGAGCGGTTCATCGCGTCGGATCGGGGCTTTGCGAAGGCGAAGCGGGCGACGACGCTGAAAGCCGTTGGGTGAATTGCGAGCGGTTTGCGTGCGCCATTGACCGGGCGAGGCTCAGAAGCCGGCGGGACGCGGGATTATCGTTGCGAGGCGACCATATCGCGCTGAACGACAGAACCTCATCGGCGATAGGCCGATATGCAATCCCAGGAATCTTTGCCCCTGTTGTCGCTTCGCTGGTTAGGGTGAGCCCCCGCCCCACTGCGACCATGGACAGCAGAACATCTCGTCCCACGTATTGTACACGAATCTCGGGATGGTGTCCGAGTTTGGCAAGCCGTTGCACCAGATAGTCATGGATTTCCGACCCCGGCGCTGCATCGCTGACGATGAAACTGTCATCGACTAAATCATGCCAATGCAGTTGTTCCTTGACGGCGAGCCGGTGGTCGCTTGGTAGAACGGCAAACACTCGCTCCGACCACAGATGTTCGGTTTCGCAGTCGTCCCATTCCGTCGTCCCGGTGATGAACGCCAAATCACGATGAAGCTGACGAACGGCCGCGACATGCTCGGTCGGATTGCCGTCGATCAAATCAATTGAGACAGCCGGATGGCCCTTGGCGTACGCTCGCAGAAGCTCCGGAAGGAAGCCCGATGCCAACGATGAAAAAATCCCGATTCTGATACGTCCTTCCTCGGCACGTCCGATCGCGGCTACTACCTTTGCACCCGCGTCAATCTGTCGGAGGGCATCACGCGCGCGCTCGAGAAAACGACGTCCGGCCAAAGTCAAGCTCACTCCGTCTGAGTGGCGTTGAAACAAGGAAGCGCCGAGATTGTCCTCGAGGTCCCGGACACGACGGCTAATTGCCGATTCCGCAATGCGCAGAGCGCGCGCTGCCTTGCGGAAACTCCCATGTTCTGCCGCAGCAATGAAATAGCGAATATGACGAAGCTCAAACAGCGGCCCCTCCATGTGAAAACTCGAATTTAAAACGTTTATTTAATTTAAATATTGGTGTTTATGAATATATAATTCTATATATACTATACTTAGTTATACAATACATCACAATATTCTGACAAAATATTGGATATTTCGGTCTGTTACATGTATAAACTTATCAAGTCTACGTATTTCGTATTGACCTATACAAATAAAACGTACTATCATACTATTTATGCTCGTCTTTTGTGAGAAGCATCCTGTATTTTAATTGGTTCTAAGGCTAACAGCGGTTTCATCAAATCGTCAGGACAGATCCCGATTACGCCTGCCGCTACCTACCCGGATTGGATCAACATAAATGGAGCTCCTTCGCGAGCGGAAATGCTCCAAACGTGGAATGCAAATCCGACCCCATGAGCCAAAGAAAGTAAAACCAATCCCATCGCGACGCCCGTTCGTTGTGGCGCGACGACACGAAGAGAAAGATATCGGCGATTAACGCAGAAACTCCTCCGCGACATCGGCGCGGCAGGAGTCATCAGCCCTGAGGGCGGTTTTGGGGAACCCCATCCCCATAATGCATATGTATTTAAAGGTATGTATATTCGGTCGAGGCGTCAATGGGCCAACATCGACGATGTCCTCATAGCGATCCCCTGCCAAACTCTTGACAAAGAACGAGACGAAGTTCAGCCTACAGATATGGTGATGGAGTTCACCATTTAACCGCCCTCAGGGCTGATGACTCCTGTTGAGCCAATTTGGCAAACGGAGCATTGCGCCTTGATTATGCGGTCGACCTTCTCCCATTTGGCTTCAACGCCGCCAGTAGGCGCCTTCTCAAAAGGAAGCGCGCAGTGACCTCGCGCGACATCCTTCTTCAACTGGCGCAAGTCTTGACGACACTACTCCTGGCGCCGTTGCTTCAGGGCGTCATCCTGCAATTCGAGGAGCGGGTGCAACGCGGTCAGGGACCGGGAATATTTCAGCCCTATCGCGATCTCTGGAAGTTGTTTCACAAGCAGATCGTGGCTCCGCAAACCGCCTCTTGGCTTTATTGGGCTGCGCCTATTGTCGCTTTTGCAACCGTCCTCACCGTTCCGATCCTCATTCCTGTCCTGACGGATTATCCGCTGCCGCTCTCCGATATGGGCGACATCCTGGGCGGCGGACTCATTCTGACGCTTGGCTCCTTCATGATCACTTTGGCGGGTCTCGACACCCGCAGCGCGTATGGCGGGGTCGGCTCGAGCCGCGCCGTCATGGTCGCCATACTCGCCGAACCAACGCTCATCCTGGTCTTCGTCGGGATCACGCTGCTTGCCAAAGCGATGCTGCCTTTCGTCGTCAATCATCTGCTTGTCGCGCAGCCGCCGATCTATTGGGGGCCGACGCATCTCCTGCTGGTCGCCGCTTTCTTCGTGCTGCTGCTGGTCGAGACCGACCGGCTGCCGATCCATTCCAGCACGCATATCGAAATCTACATGATCGAGGAAGCGCGCATCCTCGAATATTCGGGTCCGATGCTCGCCATTCTCCGTTGGGCTTCGATGATGAAGCAATTCATCCTCTACACGATTTTCTGCAACGTGCTGCTGTTTCCATGGGGATTGTCGCATCGCGGCCTCGCCTTCGGCGTCCTTGGCTCGATTGGCGCGCTGGCGTTGAAATTTCTTGCGGTCGCCTGCGTGGTCGTATTTGTCGAGACCGCTCAATCGCGCCTTCGCTTCTACCGCTACCAGGAGCCGCTCGCCGCCTCCTTCCTGCTCGCGATCCTTGCCATCGTCGGCACACAACTGGGCTGAAGCCATGCTCGCTGCGCATCTCGCCCCTCTCCCCGCTGCGCTTTTCAGTCTGCTGGCGATCGGCGCGCTCCTCCTGTCGTTCGTCATGCTCGGCTCGCGCTGGCTGCGGCATTACCTCATCGCCTTCGCCGCCCAATCCTGGCTCATCGCCATCCTGTCGGGCGCCGTCGGCTATTTCGGCGACTACCCCGAACTTTACATCGTCGCGATTCTCACGGCGGCTTTCCGTGGCCTGCTCCTGCCTTACCTGATCCTGAGAATCATCCGACGTCTCGAGGTGCATCGCGAGGTCCATGTCATCCTTCAGGCGAGTTCGAGCCTCGTCATCGGCGCCTTGGCTGTCCTGTTCGCCCTCGCTGTCTCCTACCGCATTGGCGCCGCCCTCGATCTTGACGGAACGATCGTCGTCCTCGCCTTGACCGTGATGCTTTCCATGAAGCTGATCGGCTTTCTGATGCTCTCCGTCCGCCACGAAGCGCTGAGCCAGATCCTCGGCCTGCTCGTCCTTGAAAACGGTGTCTTTCTCGGCGCCCAGATTCTCGTTCCCGGAATGCCGCTGCTCATCGAGATCGTCATTCTATTCGACCTGCTGATCGTCGTCGCCTGTTTCGGCGTCCTCGTGCAATATCTCCTCAGCCGGGTCGGAACCACCAGTTCGCTGCAACTCAAGCGCCTGGTCGGATGATGGACGTGACCTGCCTCCTTGCGCTCGCCCTCGTTCTCGCGCCCGCCGCGGCGATCGCCCTCATTGTGATCCTGCGCCGCGCGCGCGCCGCCGAAGCGATCAACCTAATCGCCAGCGCTGTCTCGTTGGCGGCGATCCTCGGCATTGTTTTGAGAACGGGCGGCGAGGAAACGACGTTCCTGCGCTCCTATGTCATCATCGACGGGCTCGGCATGTGGGCGACCCTGTGTTCCGCGATCGTCTATTTCCTCGCGTCCTTCTATGCGGTCGGCTATATGCGCATGCTTGGCGAAGAAGCCCGGCTTTATCGTTTCTACGCCATGTTCGCCGCCTTCGGCCTCAGCACCCTGGTCGGGCCGATGATGAACAACGCCGGCCTTTACTGGATCGCGATCGAGCTGACGACTCTGATCAGCACCTTCCTGGTCGCGTTCGAACGCGAGGCCGCGAGCATCGAGGCCGCCTGGAAATATATTATCGTCGTCTCGGCGGGCATCAGCCTGGCCTTGCTCGGAACTGTGCTGTTCTACTGGAGCGGAACCTTCGTGCTCGGGCCGACCTATGACATGACATGGGGAATCCTGCGCGAAGCTGCGCCACGCCTCAATCCCGCTCTGGCGTCGCTGTCCTTCCTTTTGGTCCTGATCGGCTATGGCGCGAAGGTCGGGCTGGCGCCGATGCACACCTGGCTGCCGGACGCTCATAGCGAAGGCCCGGCGCCCGTTTCCGCGCTGCTGTCCGGCGCGCTGCTGAACACGGCGATGGTCGGAGTCGTGCGCTATCTGGCCATTGCGGACGCCGCCGGGATTTCGAGGCTCGCCCATGGCGTGCTGCTCGCGCTCGGGGCGTTTTCGCTTCTTGTCGCCGCCTTGTTCATCGTCCGCCAGAAAGGCTTGAAACGGCTCATGGCCTATTCGAGCGTCGAGCATATGGGCGTCATCGCGCTCGGCTTCGGATTCGGCGGACCATTCGGCGTCGCCGGCGCGCTCTATCACATGCTCAATCATTCGCTGAACAAATCGGCGATGTTTTTCGGCGCCGGCGCCGTCATGCGCGTCTATCGGACGAAGCGGATTCCCGCCATCAAACATATCATGCGGCGCCTTCCGACCTTGGGCGCGCTGTGGCTCGCCGGCGCCGTCGCCATCACGGGAGCGCCGCCTTTCGCTTTGTTTCTCAGCGAGCTCGCCATCATCCGCGCTGGTTTGGCCCGTTCCAACTACGCCATGATTGGGCTGTTCGCGGTTCTGCTCGTCATCATTTTCGTCGGCTTTCTCAACCATTTCCGAAAAATGTATTTCGAGGACGGCGAGAGCGCGGACCGAAGAACGACTTTGGTCAGCCGCTGGTGCGTGGCGCCCATGTGGCTTGCGCTCGCGCCGCTCCTTGTCATGGGACTCTGGTGGCCGCAGGGCCTGTGGGATCATTTCCAGACCATCGCGCAGGCGCTCGGGGCGACGGGAGCGACGCCATGAACGGAGCCCATGTCGAGCATCTTTCACCCGACGATCTGCTTCCAAGCGCCAAGGCGCTCCGCGCCGGCGGCGGCCGGATGCAGTTCGCCTATGCCTGGTCGCCGGCAGAAAACGCGCCGGAAGTCCGCTATGTCGCGGCGATCCCCGGCCAGCGGCCATTCCGGACATGGGCTGTCGCCGGGCGCCGCGAACTGCCGAGCCTCACGCCGGTCCTGCCCCTGCTCGGCTGGTACGAGCGCGAGATGATGGATCTGCAGGGCCTCGTCTTCGAGGGGCATCCCGAACCCTATCCGCTCATTCCCGGCTTCGGCGACGGCGTCCGCAACGTCGCCGGAGACGGGAACGGAGCGCCGCATCTGCCGGACCTGGACGCGATCGACGTCCAGCGCCTGCCTTACGGCCCCATCCGCGCGGATGTGCTCGAATCGGCGGAATTCACCTTCCTCTATGTCGGCGAACATATCATTCATTACCATCCGCGCCTTTTCTTCAAGCATCGCGGCATGGAGAGTTGTTTCGAGGGCGCTGATCCCGTGCGCGGCGCCATCATCGCCGAACGCGTTTCGGCGGTCGGATCGGTCGCGCATTCCCTCGCTTTTTGCGAGGCCGTCGAACGGGCCGCAGACTGTGATCCGCCGCCCCGCGCCAAAGCGCTTCGCGCGCTCCTGGCCGAACTGGAGCGGCTTTACAACCACCTGCATTATCTCGGCCATCTCTGTCATACGACGACCCTCAAGGTCGGCGAGGCCCAAGGAAAGCTGCTGGAGGAAACGGCCAAACAGCTGAACGCCCGGCTGAGCGGCGGGCGGTTCCTGCGCGGCCTGCTCACGCCGGGTGGCCTTCGCCGTGACCTTGATCCGGGCCAATGGCTTGGCGACGCGCTGGAAAAGCTGCGCGAGGATTTCGTGGCCTATGCCGAACGGCTGGAGACGACGGAAAGCCATCTCGACCGGCTCATCACGACGGGAATTCTGCCGGAACGGGTCGCGTTCGATCAAGGCGCCGCTGGGCCGGTCGAACGCGCCTCAGGCCTCGACCGCGACCTGCGTCGCGACCACCCCTATGCGGCCTATGCCGACCTGCCGGTGAAAGTCCCGGTGCGGAAGGAAGGCGACGCCTACGCCCGCCAGCGTGTGCGAACGGCGGAAATCGAGGCGTCCTTCGCGCTGTGCCAGCGCGTTCTGCTCCTGCTCGAAGCAGGGCCGGTCAAAGCCGAATGCCGTCCCGCGCCTTCGACGGAAGGACTTGGCTGGGCCGAGGGGCCGCGCGGCTCCGTTTTCTACGCCATTCACATCGGAGCAGACGGACGTCTTGCGCGAGTCAAGATCAAGTCGCCGTCCTTTTCGAACTGGCGCGCTTTTCCCTTCACCGTGCATGACAGCAACATGATGGATTACGCGATCAACGAAGCAAGCTTCGGTCTGACCATGGCCGGTTGCGACCGCTAGGAGAGGCCGATGGCGTTGTGGACATTATTCGGGCTCGCGCGCGGCAAGGCGACGACCAACTGGCCGCGCCAGGACGGAAGCGACGGGCAGGACGGCATGCTTGGCATGCCCCGCTACAATCCCGAGGCGTGCCGCGACGGCTGCGCCGAATGCGCGGCCTCCTGCCCCACGCGCGCCATCGAAGCGCGAGACGGCGGACTAGCCGTTGACTACGGCCGCTGCATTGTCTGCCAGCTTTGCACGGAAGCCTGTCCGACCGGCGCGATGGCGCCGTCGCAGGACTGGTCCTTCGGGGTCCGCGAGCGCGCGGATCTCCTATGGTCGGAACAGGATCATCATCCCGCGCAAGGGTCCGCGTCCGAACGCGCGGCTTTCCGGCGCAGTCTTCACATCAGGCATGTCGACGCCGGCTCCTGCAACGGCTGCGAATCCGAGCTGCAGGCTTTGAACAATCCGTTTTACAACCTGCACCGGTTCGGAATCTTCTTCACGCCCTCGCCGCGTTTCGCCGACCTGCTGCTCGTCACTGGCCCGGTCACCGCGCCCATGCTCGAACCGTTGAAAGCAGCCTATGACGCCATGCCCGAACCGCGCTGGGTGATGGCCGTCGGGACATGCGCTGTGTCAGGCGGCCTTTCCGGCGGCAATTACGCTTGCGGAACCGGGCTCGAAGGCGTGCTTCCGGTCGATCTCTTTCTGCCCGGCTGTCCGCCCAATCCCGCGGCGATCATCGAGGCGCTGCTGATGTTCCTCGACCGCGCGCCGCAACGCGTCAGAGGAGGACGCCTCCGTGACTGACCAACTCCTCTTCGCGGCGGCGGCGT
>JAJXZC010000026.1 GCA_021780275.1 Pseudomonadota bacterium | reverse complement strand
GAGGCGAAAACGCGCGCAAACGTCCGCCGTCGTGAATAGGTCGGGCTAGAGACCGCGCAATGGTCACGCGAATCCCGCATCCGAAACTCGGCTGGGCGCCGAATATCTCCTCGCCGATTCGATACAGCGCAACACCTATCGTCGATCCGATCGCAGCGCCCGCGTTTGGACAACACACCGTAGACGTGCTGCGAGAAATCCTCGACTGCGACGACGCCAAACTAGCTCGCCTAGTAAACGCCGGCGTCATAGAAACAGCCTTGGATGCTTCATGATTCTAGAGTATCAACCGTCTAACATGTTACGCGCGCTGGCTGACGGTAGGAGGCAACGCCCGACGTGCGCAGGGGCCACCACGGTCCCGCGACCTAGCGCACTTTTTTGCTCCAAGGCATCGCCGAATTGTCGTGTAGCCCGTTCAACAAGCCAGTCTTCTCCATCGTGATAACGCAAATTCGGAACGGCAAGGTCGAACATCAGCTTAGGGGAGAACAGTAATGGTGATCGTCGCATTTATCGGCCTCGGCAACATGGGCGGCCCGATGGCCGCGAACCTCGCGAAAGCCGGCTACAGCGTTCGCGGTTTCGACCTCGCGCAGGCGCTGCGCGACGAGGCGGGCAAGAGCGGCGTCGAACCCGCGGCATCTGCGGCGGAAGCGGTCGCCGGCGCCGACGTCGTCGTCACCATGCTGCCGGCCGGCAAACACGTGCTCGCGGTCTGGTCCGAAATCGCGCCCAAGGCGAAGAAGGGCGCGCTGCTGATCGACTCCTCGACCATCGACGTCGACAGCGCCCGCGCCGCTCATGCGCTCGCCGACAAGGCCGGCCTGATGAGCGTCGACGCGCCCGTCTCCGGCGGCACCGGCGGCGCGAAAGGCGCCACGCTGACGTTCATGTGCGGCGGCGCGGACGCTGCTTTCGCCGCAGCGAAACCGCTGCTGGAGAAGATGGGCAAGAAGATCGTCCATTGCGGCGGCGCCGGCGCGGGCCAGGCCGCCAAGATCTGCAACAACATGATCCTCGGCGCGACCATGATCGTGACGGCGGAGGCGTTCGTGCTCGGCGAAAAGCTCGGCCTGACCCACCAGGCGCTGTTCGACGTCGCGTCGACCTCGTCCGGCCAGAGCTGGTCGCTGACGACCTATTGCCCGGTTCCCGGCCCGGTCGCGACATCGCCGGCCAACAACGCGTACAAGCCCGGCTTCGCGGCGTCCCTCATGCTGAAGGACCTGAAGCTCGCGCAGGAAGCCGCCTCGTCGGCCGGCGCGACCACACCGATCGGCACCTCGGCGGCGCAGCTCTACGCCCTGTTCAACGCCGCCGGCCATGCGGGAGACGATTTCTCCGGTATCATTCGGTTCTTGCGGGGACAAACGCCGTAGATCGCGCAAACACGAACTGTATCCTGATGCCGACGGAGCGAAGATAACTGGGTGCATCACTCCCGTGTCCAAAGCGGGAGCAACTGATATCGAGCTGCGCGGCAACACTGTGCGGTCGCCTAACTAGGCCGCGATGAGCTCGCTTCATCCTTCACCGCATTGAGAAACCTTCGAATGTCACGCTTTGAACGCAAGTGAAAGGTCCGCTTCTCCGTCGCCACCTCAGATAGGTAGGATCGGTATTTCGGCGTCAAATACCTGTGACATGACCACAGCACACGGTAACTCCAGATTGAGCTCTCGATTACAGGAGCGTTGTCTGGCCAGCCTGCGGGCTGAACAAATAACCCTTTAACAAGCCGTTTGGTGACCCACCATGCATGTGTTGATAGAGGCAAATCCACATGAATCAGAGTGTCCGCCGTTTCGAATCTCTCCCACGCCATCTCGATGTTTTCGAATCCTTCGATGATCCAATGCTCGCAGGCCACAATTGTAGAATGCAGATTGTCGTATTCCTCGCGAGGAAGTTCGGTCAGACCGCTAGGAAACCTGATTTTGTCGACGATATAAAGCGGCAACCCGGTGATCGCTGCTAGTTCCGTTGCAAGCGTTGATTTGCCGCCACCGGCGTTCCCAAATATCGCTACACGTTTCATAGAGACCGCCGATAGTGGGCTCGATTCGAGCTCTACGTCATTCACTTCTCGAACCAACGATGGCGCCGACCGATCGAATTTGCGACTTTCCCGACAATATCCGCGTCGTCGAGTAACATCATAGAGATCAAACCGGCGAAGATCGTGCTCACACAGCGGCTATCGTCGCTCTGCTAAACGCGAGGTCGCTACCCGAATATCACAACCGAGCGCCTTTCGCCTATCCCTTTGAGCGAGCCACTGAGAGATGTGGACGCGACGACGATTGGCTGCTGCATTGAAAATATGGCCGATCCTCGCGTACATGTACGGAAGCTCAACGAGTGGCCGGCCTCCTCGACGAAGTCGAACGGGTGGCGATCTGATCGAGTGACAACAAGCGCGCTTCACCCGAAAGCATTTTCGAGTGTCAGAAATCGAGCCTGAAAGTATCGACGGCAGACGGTTCAACAGCAATAAGGTAATCGCCGAAACGGCTACTGGCCAGCCCACTGCATAAAAAGACAAAGGAGACCACCCCCTGATGGGGTAGAAGGCCGCGAGGGTCGCGAAGGCGTTGACGGTCGAGACGGTCGGCAACGATTGTTAGAGCGGTGCTCGGTCTCGGCCGCGAGCCGACCTTCTCATCCCCGCAGAGGGCATCGAGTCCCACGAATAGCTTGGCTTTCTGTCGCGGGAGCCCTGCTATCAGGTCTAAGGTTCGTGATCGGCGGACCTCAACCGATCGAATCCTATCGCCACTTGGTCGGCGACGGTCGCCTGCGCTCCCGCCGTGCAACCAAGCGGTCGGTTGAGCGCATCGATGCCCAACATTGTTGGTCGCCGAGCGTCATAGCGATCCGCTGGCAGCACTTGCCGACACGCAAGGCCATGGCTGGTTTGACAGACTTCTCGCCACGGACCGCACATCACAGCCCGAGACCTCGTTTCTTTCCGAAGCTCCAGTCGATTCCGCCGTCTCTGCGCGCGACGCCTGACACGTGATGGCCGAAGCGGCTCTCAAGAGACGGCGTCCACGGGACAAGTTGGAACCCCAGACCGTCGTCGATCATCGCGAAGCGACCCGAGGCCAGCGCGAGGCGGCGTTGATAGATGCCCGCCGTGTACTCCCCCTCTTTCAAGGTGTGGAATGGGCGGCCGATGTCAGCCGCCAAGTTGACGCTGGCGGCGGCAAGTTCGCGGTCGTGCAGGGTACTCAGCAGGTTCCGTGCGAAGATAACGCGCTGCCCCCGTCGTTCGGCAAAGCCCTGATCGATCAGATGCTCGGCGCGACGCTCCATCGCGTCTTTCACGTCAGCGCCAAACCCGGAATCCGAGACCGCCGCCGAAGTATGCGAGACCGCCTGACGGTCGAGCCACGTTGCGCCGGCGGCCGTCACCTGTCCTTCGATGCCGAGGTCCGATCGGACGGCGAGCATCATCCGGTTGCGACCACGCGTATCCTCGAATTTCCGCAATTCGACGATCGATCCCGGCTCGCTGTCGCCGGTCGCATCGAGATCGGGCAGCGCGACATGATGAACTCGGCCATCGACGCCATCGATGATGGCGAAGGCCGTACCTCGAAGCTCATCGACGAGCCCGCGAGCGACGAGGCGGCCGACAACCGGGTCTCCGAGGCGCTCCCCGGCAAGGTCGTAGGTTCCGGCGCTCCGCTCGATACCGCGTTCGACAAGGCTTCGGTGCATGCGCTTGATGATGTCGTCGCGCAGGCCGAGTTCGCGCAAGGCCTTTTCGGCGTGCTCCGATATCGTCCATTGCCCCGATCCGATTCCATGGGCGACGCCGAGCGACTCCAACCTCCGAAGCCGTCCGACCTTCAGGACCTGGAATTCATCTGGCTGTCGATTGGCACGCGGCGCGACATCGATCACGCCGTTCCGGTCGGCGTCGCGAACGAGTTGTCGATCGAGGTTAGTCCAGCGCTCCGATCCGACCTGCTGCTCGAGCGAACGCCTGATGTCCAGGTCGGTCTGCGGCCCGAGCTCCCGCGTGATGAGGTCGCGCGCCCGATCGCGCATGCCGGACTTGATGTAGTCGCGGGCGATGACGAGATTTTCGCCGTCGTCACGGACGCCGCGGACGATGACGTGGATGTGTGGATGCTCGGTGTTCCAATGGTCGACGGCCGCCCAATCGAGCTTTGTGCCGAGATCCCGCTCCATCTGCCCGACCAAGTCGCGAGCAAAGCTCCTGAGGTCGGTCATCTCGACCGCATCGTCGGGCGAGACGATGAACCGGAAATGATGGCGATCGCCGGTGCAACGATCTGCGAAGCCCTTTCCGTCGACCTCCTCGCCGCCCGGGCCGAACAGTTTCGCCTTCTCCCCGTCCCGGGTCACACCCTCGCGGCGCAAATAGGCGAGATGCGTCCCGAGCGCTGGCCCCTTGCCGGTATGGCGGACGACGCGCGCTTTGATGACAGCGCCGCGCGAACGCGAGGTGAGGAAGCGGTTGGCCTGAATGCTCGCCGTCCTGCCACGGCCGAAGGTCGAGCGCCCGACGGATGTGATCTTGCCGGCCCGAGAGACCCTGCCGCCGGCCTTTTCGGCCGCTGCGAGCGCTTGGGCGATGAAGGGCCGGGCGCGCTGGCTGCTCCTCGTACGGATGCGGCCGGGACGAATTCGAAATTCGCGCTCGTCGCTCATTGCTGTCGAGCGCACATCGCGAAATGATGAATTCGGTCAGACTGTTCGAGAAATTCGCACGGCGCGCTTTGAACGCGCACATCGCCAATTCCGTCGCTAAACCGTTGAACCCCCTCACCTCCAACCGCGCGCACCTCGCGCCCCTTTATCCTGCCATCGTGCGCCCGTGACCCAGGTCGGAGCCAACGACCACGCAAACAGACGCCACAACTGCCCTTTGTGCGACTATCGGCAATCGCGCTCATTGGACGCCTTCCGGTCGAATGCCCTGCGGGAAGAGACCGTTCGAGTGCGGAACGATCGCCGAAACGTCGACCAGAGGACGCGCATTCGGACGACGGTCGAGCTGGTGATCCGTTGCAGATGCGTTGCTGCTTGTCGTGTCGCCGAAATGTCCGGCGAAGAGCGGCGCGCGCGTCCAGGAGACGAGACGGGCGAGCGCAGACCCGAGCGGATTGCTGTCGTCGGCGCCGATCGCCGGCGCGAGCATCTCGACATAATTTCGCGTCTCAACCGGCAGGGAACGGCCGTTGCTGAGGAATTCTTCGTAGCGACCTGGGCCAGCATTATAGGCGGCCAAAAAGCCCGGCGCGCCGTAGCGATCGTGCATCTCGCGCACATAGGCTGCGCCCGCCAGAACGCTTTCACGAGGATCATAAGGGTTCGATCCAAAGCCATGTCGTGCACGCAGGTAGGCCCAAGTCTCTGGCATGATCTGCATCAGACCCATTGCGCCTTTCCTGGATTTCGCGCGGACGGCGCCTCGGCTTTCGACGCGCATGATCGCGCGCAGCCAATGCTCTGGGACGCCATAGCGCTGCGAGGCTTCGGCGATCGCGGCGGTGATGGAAGCGTTGGGTGCCGGACGCTCGGCGGCCGCGGCATGCGCGGTCCCGATAGCAGGCGCTTTTATACTTGCGGCCAGACCGGAAAGGAGAAGGAGGACAGCCGTGCGGCCAATGCGAGTCGGACGGGCTGCGCGTCGAGGGCGCAAAATGAGTCGATGGAGATGCATGTCATCGCGCTCCGTCGCTGCGCTTCGGGGCTCGGGTCCATTGCAACGACCACGACCCATCGTCTCGGTTGGAGCGGAAAAGATTGGCGCGCATCGGCTGCGCCAATGACGGGGCGTCGATGAGGATTGCTACGAACTCGCCCGCTTTATCCGCCTTTCGTTTCCATCCAGCGCCGATCTCCGGGCCGTCCGGGTCGTCGAGATGGATGCGATAGTCCGGCGCCTTGTCCGCGGCGTTCGCGCCTGTGGGAACGATGACCGCCTGAGCGTCGACTGTCAGAAAATGCAGCCGTCCGACATAGCCATTTTCCGTGCTGGTGAAGCTGCCGATCTGCGTCATGATGTGCTCCTGTTGGGGTCTGGGGGTGAATGATGTTGCGTCGTCAGCGCGTCGCGGCGCGCCAGACGAAGCGGCCGTCGCCGGCTTCGTCGGTCCACAGCGGGACGGCGCGCGCGATGATTGCGGAGCGAGGAATCGGGCCGAAATAGCGGCCATCGAAACTGTCGGCCGCCTGCCAGTTCATGAGGAAGACTTCGACTTCCGAAAGAACGCGGCAGCCCTGCCAGGTCAGCAGAATTCGATTGCCGCCATCGCGTTCGCGCGCACGACCGAGGGGCGCTCCATCGACGGAGATCGTCAGGACGTTCCGGCAGACTTTCTGTCCCGGCAATGCAGCCACGCGCTTGAGCAGCGGCACACCCGGCGCGAGATATCCGCGTTCGGCGAGGTAGGCCGCAAGCGGTTCTGGCGGCACGACGACAACGAGATCGGAGATCTCGGGATTGTCGGCGGAACGCAGGGCATAGAGACCGATGGGAACACTGGCGCTGGCGTTCCAGAGGAGGAGTTTCGGCATCACGCCGTTAGCCGGGACCGCGACGGCGAGAACCGCGCAGGCGGCAGCGGAGAACCAGGCGGTGCCCGTCACGGCGCGGTCTTCCGACGCAGAAGCCATGCTTTGTGGCGTTGCGCCGTGTAGGCTTTGGGCGTCTCGCCGACAGCAAGACAATTGTGAACGTGGCGCCAGTAGTCGGGAGCGACGCCTGCGGGATCGATACCAAGCGTTTCGATGGCATCGATCGTCCGCAATACGATTTCGACCTTCGGCCAGCTGTCGACTTTGAGCAGAATGTCGCCGCCCGGACGAACGAACGGGAGGGTCTGATAGGCCTCGCCGCGACGAACCGCGCGCACGATATCGATGCGCGAAATGATCGTCCCGAAGTCGTTCGAGGCCCAGCGGACATAGGCGAATATGCAGCCCGGTGCGAAAGAAACGATGCGGCGCTTGCGATCCAGGACCTTCGTCTCGACGGGGTTGCCGAAGCGGATCCAATGCTCGATCTTCTTTTGAACCCATGTCAGTTCGACGCGGGTCAACGGGTCCGGTTCGGCCGCCGATTGGGCCGGGGAAACGTGCGTCCTCATCCGATCTGCGTTGGTCATTGGCCTTCTCCGGCGGCAGGTGGGAATTCACGCGCGAATAGCTCGCGCAACATGTCGGCGACGGTGACGCCGCGCGAAAAAGCTGCGACTTTGATCCGGCCGCGCATGCCCGGCGTCACGTCGATCGTCAGACGGGCGGTGAAAGCAGAGCTCTCCGTCCCGCGCGCGAGCGCAGTATCGGGCGCCTTGATCCAGCTCTCGGCATCACTGGGGCGAGATGCGAAGCTATGTCTATGGACGCGGTCGCTCATGCGACGACCCTCTCGACTTCTGCGGCAAGTGCGGCGATCTCGCGGATCGCAGAACTGTCGCCGCCGATGTCCGCGACAAGGCGTCCGGTCCTCGCAGCATCTGCAAACGCAATGCGCTGGCCGATCGTCGAGGCGAGCATCGGCGGGTCGTGTCTGGCGAGCGCTTTTGCCGTGTCGCGAGCAAGAATCGTACGCGCGCCGCAACGGTTGAGAACGAACCGCGCCGCAAGGTGCGGACGGAAAATCCGCGCTTCCGCGATCAGCTTCAGCATCTCCGCTGAGGCCCAGCCGTCGAACGGCGATGGTTGCGCCGGGATCAGGACGAGATCGGCGGCAAGCAATGCCGAGCGCATGAGGCCGGCGATGCGCGGCGGGCCGTCGATGATCACGTGGTCGCATGTCCGCGCCAGTTCCGGCGCTTCGCGGTGGACGGTGTCCCGTGCAAGACCGATGACGCCGAACGGTCGCTCGAGACCCTCGCGTGCGCGTTGTTCGGACCAGTCCAGCGCAGACCCCTGTGGGTCGGCGTCGATGACAGTGACGCGTTTGCCGCGTCGCGCCCATTCGCCGGCAAGGTGCAGGGCCAGCGTCGTCTTGCCGACGCCGCCCTTCTGATTGAGGAGAGCGACGATCATCGCGCCCCCCGAGGTGGGACGGGCGACTTATCCTCGGTGGTGCGGTCCGTTAGACAGATTCCGAAGGAATCTCTGTTAGCCGGGGTACTGGCTTGTGCAGCGGCGATGACGGCGCTGCGGCGAGAATGCCTCTTGGAGCTGATTCGCGAACGGCGCGCGCAGTGCGTTCCGGCGGTCGGCGACGGAGGCGCGCGATGGAATTCTATGCAGGCCTGGACGTGTCGCTCGAGGCGACGAGCGTGTGCGTTGTCGATGCGGACGGCAAGATCGTCCGGGAAGGGAAAGTGCCGAGCGATCCAGACGCGCTCGAACTGTTCCTGGCGGAATGGGGCATCCATCTGAAGCGCGTCGGCCTGGAGTCGTTCTCGTTCAGCGCCTGGCTGTTTGCGGCGCTCGACAATAAAGGTCTTCCGGTCGTCTGCATCGAGACGCGCCACACCAAGGCGGCGCTGAACGCGATGCTCAACAAGACCGACAAGAACGATGCGCGCGGCATTGCGCAGCTGATGCGCACTGGTTGGTTCCGCGCGGTCCACGTCAAATCGCATGAGGCGCAAACGCTCAGAATGCTGCTCGCCGGCCGCAAGGCGATGCTCGGCAAGGTGCTCGACATGGAGAACATGATCCGCGGGCTGATCCGGCCGTTCGGGCTGAAGGTCGGGCCGATCTCGATCGGCAGGTTCGAGGCTCGGGTGCGCGAACTCGTCGACGACATGCCGGAGCTGACGGCGATCGTCGCCCCATTGCTCGACGCCCGCGCCGCCATGCGCTTGCAGTTCGTCCGCCTGCACCGCATGGCGCTGGCGGCGGCGCGCGAGGACAAGGTCGTGCGACGCATGACGACGGTCCCGGGCGTCGGCGCCATCGTGGCGCTGACCTTCGGCGCCGCCGTCGACGATCCGGAAAGATTCAAGAAATCCGCCGCCGTCGGCGCGCACTTCGGGCTGACGCCGCGACGTTACCAGTCGGGCGAAACTGATCGATCCGGCCGCATCTCCAAATGCGGCGACGACATGACCCGATCGATGCTCTACGAGGCGGCGATCGCGATCTTCACGCGCATCCCGAAGAACTTCAAACTGCGACTGTGGGGACTGCGGCTCGCCAAGAAGAAGGGTCTGAAGCGGGCCGCGACCGCGGTGGCGCGAGCGCTCGCCGTGCTGTTGCACAAGATCTGGGTCGACGGCTCGACCTTCCGTTATGGCGCCGGCATGAAGCGCGGTCGGGTCGCTGCGGCGCGTTAAGCGCCTGCGCGCCCCGACCGCGTCGTCCGTCGTTTTAGGAATCCGCCTCGGCGGAGCGGCGTCTCCCGCGGAGACGGGGATTTGGGCGAGATCGCAACTTCTCTTGCCGGCGGCCTCACGGCCATAACGCACGGCGCCTGTTAGCCTGACCGCCTGGTCTCCACATCCCGGAATGTGGTGGCGCTTGCGCCAACCACGGACGTTAGCGCGTTCTCCGCGAAGAGACATGCGCCGCAGCCAGACGTGACGAAGGTCGACGCGGTCGTCTGCAATCGTAGTGGTTGGGCGTTCCGATGCGAGGATATGCGCAGGTTGGCGCGCGTCGTCGCACGTCGAATTTTCTTGTCGGAAGGCGGTGTCGGTGACACACTGCGATGAAGAGGCGTCCTCTCCGCAACCGACTTGTTCACAACGCACTGACAAACAACAAGAAGTTAGGGTCAGTACGTTAGAGAAGTTACGGGCGCCGCAACCCGTTGACCGCCAATCTCTTTTGTTCGATCCCGGTCCCCGATAGCACGAGGTT
>JAJXZC010000818.1:7565-9810 GCA_021780275.1 Pseudomonadota bacterium | reverse complement strand
ATTGGCAGGCGCCGATCTCGCCCGTGGTGCGATCGAGCCGGTAGACGCGATTCAAATCCCGCTCCGGCGCGGCGAGAAAATCGTAACTCGCCGCCAGGGCAACGCCGGTGTTCAAGCCGAGGCTGAGCAAGGCGAAGGCGCAAGGGAAAAAAGCGAATCTCGGCATGGCACGCTCCGGCGAATCGGGCTCTTGTTTATAAGCCAGGGCGGCCAAAACTGCGACGCGAGGGCACGGGCGGCGAACTTGATCCTGCGCCGCGAGGCGCTTATGCCCTCGCCATGACCGCCCCCCTTCTCGTCTTCGATCTCGACGGCACGCTTGCCGAAACCGCGCCGGATCTCGTTTCGACGCTCAATCAAGTGCTCGCCGGGATCGGCGTCGCGCCCGTGAACTATGACGCGGCGCGCGCCATGGTCGGCGGCGGCGCACGGCTGATGATCGAGCGCGCCCTGGCCCATGCCGGCGTCTTGCTCCCGAAGCCGAAGATCGACGCCATGTTCGAGGATTTCCTCGTCCATTACGACGCCCATATCGCCGATGCCTCGACGCTCTTTCCGGGCGTGATCGCGGCGCTCGATCAGTTCGAGGCGGCGGGCTGGCGCTTCGCCGTCTGCACCAACAAAATCGACAAATCCTCCGTCCTGCTGCTCAAGGCGCTCGGCGTGGCGGATCGCTTCGCGGCAATCTGCGGCAAGAACACGTTCCCGGTCAGCAAGCCGGATGCAGGCGCGCTCTTGATGACGATCGACAAGGCCCGCGGCCATCGCGACCGCACCATCATGGTCGGCGATTCGAAAACCGACATCGAGACGGCGCAGAACGCGAAAGTTCCCGTCGTCGCGGTCGATTTCGGCTATTCCGACCAGCCGGTGGCGACCTACAAGCCGAACCGGGTCATCTCGCATTTCGATGCGCTCTGGGATGCGGTGGACGATATCGCCAAGGCGGTCTGGAGCCGCTGATGGCGGCGAAGCCCGGCAGGCGGCCTTGACTTGCCGGTCAAAAGCCGGTTTGCGTAGCCGTCGAATCCGGCCGCGGGCCGGCTCGGGCGCGTAGCTCAGCGGGAGAGCACTCCCTTCACACGGGAGGGGTCACAGGTTCAATCCCTGTCGCGCCCACCATTTTAATCGACTGATTTGGCTGAAAAATACGCGAACGGCGCGAAACTTGCGCGTGGAATCCACGCGGTCATTCAAGCGATGTCTCTTGGTGCCGGCAAAGTCGAATCGCGTGCCCTTCCCCAGCCGTGCCTCAACCGCATCGAGGGCGATCAGAGCGCGGCGTCGCCGGATTCGCCGGTGCGAATGCGCGTCGCGTCATCGAGCGGAAGCACGAATATTTTCCCATCGCCGATCTGGCCGGAATGCGCAGCCTCGCGAATCGCCGTCGCCGCAGAAGCGGCGCGGTCGTCGGGGACCGCCACTTCGATCTTGAGCTTGGGAACGAAAGAGATCGAATATTCGGCGCCGCGATAGATTTCCTTATGACCCTTCTGTCGGCCATAGCCGCGCACTTCACTGACGGTCATGCCGTCAACCCCGACTTTCATCAGCGCCTCACGCACGTCGTTGATCCGGAAGGGTTGAATGATTGCAACGATCAATTTCACGGTGCGACTCCTACTCGACGTTGTAGCCGGTTTCGCCATGTAACGCGAAGTCGAGCCCTTGGATCTCCACCCTTTGGTCGACGCGCAGACCGATGGCGATCGCAATCAGCTTTACGATGATGAAGGTTGCAAGCGCCGACCAGACGGCGACGCTCAACACGCCCTCGAGCTGTACCAGAAATTGGGCGAAGACCGGGCGCGATAACGAAACGCCACCTGGGCCAAAGGAGACCAGAAAGGGGAGCAAAAGGGTGCCGAGCGCGCCGCCGACCCCATGCACGCCGAGAACGTCGAGAGCATCATCAACGCGCAGCCGACGCTTTACGATAAGAACGGCGCCGTAACAGACAAGCGAGGCTGTGAGGCCTGTCACGATCGCCGCCGTCGGGCCGACATAGCCGGCCGCCGGTGTAATGGCTGCGAGACCGGCCACCGAACCCGTGACAGCTCCGACGAGGCTCGATTTTCCAAAGTTGACGCGCTCGATGACAATCCAGGTCAGCGTTGCCGTCGCGGCGGACAGATGCGTTGCAAGCATTGTCATGCCGGCGTCGGCACCCGCCGCCAGCGCGCTGCCGGCATTGAAGCCAAACCAGCCAACCCACAAGAGCGAAGCGCCGACCATAACCATCCAG
>JAJXZC010000818.1:0-7555 GCA_021780275.1 Pseudomonadota bacterium | reverse complement strand
GGCGGACGCAAGGCGCTAGGATATCCTTCCCGCGGCCCGAGCATCCAGGCGATCATGAGCGCCGATACGCCTGCCGTGACATGCACGACGATGCCGCCGGCAAAATCCATCACGCCGCGCGCGGCAAGCCACCCGCCGCCCCACACCCAATGCGTCACGGGCGCATAGACGAAGATGAGCCAAAGGCCGGAGAAAATCAGCACGGGGCCAAATCGCATGCGCTCCGCATAAGCGCCGATCATCAACGCGGGCGTGATGACCGCGAAGGTCATTTGAAACATTACAAAAACGGATTCTGGAATGCGCGTGCCCGGATGGACTGCGCTGCGACTGAGATGTCCCAGCATCGCGGCGTTCATATCGCCGATCAGCGCGCCATGGCCGGAAAAGGCCTCGCTATAGACGCCAGCATACCACAGCAGAGAAATCAAAGCCGTCAGGGCAATGCACTGAATCAGGACGGAGAGTATGTTCTTGGCTTGGACCAAGCCGGCATAGAAAAGGCCAAGCGCTGGAAGCGTCATAAGAAGAACGAGGGCGCTGGAAGTTAGAAGCCATGCCGTATCCCCGCCGTCGATCATCCTGCCCCCGCTCTTCGCATGCTCCGGAACACATGCTTATCAAGCGGGCAAAATGCACGTTTTTTTGGCGGCAGCAAGGGGGTGCCGTCGGCCGAGCGCCCTTCACAGGGGACGAGTCACCGGCTCGCAAAAAAGCCCCGCCAGCGGGAGGAAGGGCTGAGCGGGGCTTTACTGTGCGAAGTACGGGACGCACGCCAAACGCAATGGAACCGGCGCTGGAAGGTTTCATCCTATCGCGAGAATTAGTTTCTTGACGAGAGAGGAACAAGCGACGGATCGCCCGATTAAGCGCGGAATACTCTGAAGGCAGGAGAATTCCGATGAAATCCGGAAGATGGTGGCGTTGATCGTGGCGCTTTCCTTTGGCTCCGCCAGCGCAGCCTTTGCACAGGCGGGAACCTCCGGCGCGGCGGTTGGGAGTTCGGGTGCAAGCGGATCATCGAGCCCCTCGTCATAGGGCGCTCATGAGAGCACGGAATCTGGCCCGCATCGCATTTTTGTTTGCAAAGCGGAAAGCGGCTCCGGGGAGCCGCTTTCGTGGCCTCATCTGTAATATCCGTACGGCGCTTCGCCGCAGCCGTCCCAGTTTCCCGGCGCGTAGCCATCGCGATAGCCTTCGCCATAGCCATAACCGTAGGGGCCACACGCGCCGTAACTGCCGACCTCCGCATAGCCGTCCTGCGCATAGCCGTCCTGCGCATAGCCGCTCCAGCCGTAGCCACTGCCATAAAAGCCATCGCCAAACGTGCTCGTGCCTTTGCCAACGGCGAATGCCGCCCCCGGCACCGTTGCGGCGCCGCCAACGATGATGAGCGCCGTCGCGCCTGCGATGATCGCTTTCTTCAAGGTGTTTTGCATGGTCGCTTCCTTTCGAATGCAGGGATCGAACGGAATGCGAGCCACGCCGGCTTGTTGCATCTTTCACGAAAGTTATTGCAAGCGCGCCGACGACGTTTCGTTCGCGCCTTGAGCATTATCCAAATGCGACGTTGCCGGTTATTTCTTTGGCGCGCGCCGGGCAAAAACGAGACGCGCCGATCCCGTTGAGCTTAAAAGCCCTCGATCGACTCTGGTCCTCGCGTCGGCTCACCCTAAAGCCGCGTTTTGCAGGGCGGCAGCGTCAAGCTTGATCATGCTCTGCATCGCAGTGAAGGCCCTGCTCGATACAGCCGGGTCGGGATCGGCGAGGAGGCGCGGGAGAACCTCGGGCACGATCTGCCACGGCACGCCCCAGCGGTCGCGAAGCCAGCCGCAGGCGATTCCCGCACCGCCGTTCATGCTCAAGGCCGCCCAAAGCCGGTCAATCTCTGCCTGATCGGCGCATTCCACGGCAATCGACGCCGCCGTGCCATAATCTGCGGCCGTTCCACCGTTGAGGGCTTGGTAGTTTTGCCCGTTGAGGACGAATTTTATCAGAATGATTTCGCCGGCCTTCCCTCCCGGCCAAGGACCCGGTGCGTGCAGGATGTGATCGATGCGGGAATTGGGCAGCAGTGAAATGTAGAAGGCTACGGCTTCCTCGGCATCGTTATTGAACCAGAGACATGTGCTGACTTTCGACATGCAATCATCTCCCCTCCGGCTGCGATCGATCATGCTTCGACGGCGAAGGCCAGCCAACCCTGGCGAACATCTGGGAGCGCAGGCGCCGTCGTCAACCGCTGACCGTGCTTTGCACGTTGATCGTAACTGAGCCGAGGCGTTGGATTACTGCCGTATCACCCAGCGAGGCTGGCCCTATCGCGGCAGTTCGACATTGAACGCAGGTCAACCGAGATCGAAGCCAACCAATTGCGTTCCGCGGCGGATCGAACTTGGCGCGAGCGGCGATCGGCGGATCAATTCGGAGCGGCGTCCGCGATGATGCTCCGACAGTGCCGGAGGCAGAGTGAAGCGGCCTACTTAAGCGGCTGCGTAAAACGCCATCGCCGAGGCCCCCGAGAGGACGAAATCCGGCCTGACAAGCGCAACCAAGCGGCCCGGCGGCCCCTTGTCGATGAGCTTCAATCCGCTCAAAAATTCCGCTGCCGTCTTTGGATCTGGCGCTTCCACGCTGACGTAGTCCTGCTTCTTCCAAAGACCGCTGCTGAACAATTTCACCTTGAATCTGTTCATATTGGCCCCATGCGCAATAAGCTTGGCCGCAAGCTGACCCCGAAAAGCGTCAAATTCTTGGCTGGCGCAGCGGCCCGGCTGATTTGATCGCGGGATCGCGGGCGCCTCCGCGCGGCATCGCGGTCCGGGCGGTCCGAACAATAAAAATACCAGCCCTCAGGAGCAGGCGCGCTCAACCGAGAGGGGACGCAGGAACCGCGACAGAACCTTCCAAAAAACGCGCCAGCCTCAGGCGAGGCTGGCGCGACAGACCACCTTCTTAGCGAACCAAGCCGGCGCAGTCCTTCACATCGTCAAGGGCTTTATTAGCATCTTGCAGCGACGAGTAGGTTTTATCGCCGACGATGGTCATTCCCGGATATTCCGTCGACGTAACGGCCGCCGAACAATTGCCGACCGTATCCTTCACGAGGCTATAAGTGTCATCGGCGAGCGCCGGAGCCGCAACCGCGGTGGTAAAGACGAGCGCCAAGATCAGTTTTTTCATTAGATTTCCTCCCATGGAAATTCTTTGCACAGGAAAGATTCCACGGAACTTCGGCGCTGGCAAGCCGCGAAAAGTGAAAGCTTAAGGCGGACCGGCTGCCCGCGCCGCCCGCCATTCCGCTTGGCTGACCGAGTCATAATACGTGCGGCTATAGGTGCGGCTGTTGATGCAGGTGATGGTCAACGGGCCATTCGACTGCGAAAAATATTGCATCGTCGAAGACAGACAGAAGCAGGGGCCTGCATCCTTACAGACAAAGCGCGACGCGGCGAGCGCCCGGCCGCTTGCAGCGCCGAGGAAGAGAGCGATCACGAGCGCATAGGTTCCTAATCTCGGCGCCACGGTTTGTTCCCGTCTTCGGTCGCGCGCCAGCGGACGAGCGAGCCTCATTGTCCTTCGCGACTCTTGATCACGGCCTCGATCTTTGCCTTGACCGCCTGAAGATTGAAGGACGCAGGAGCTTGCATCGGCGGATATTCGATCGCCGTCTGCGCCAAGGCCGCGACCTTCTGCTGAACCTCCACGAAGCGCCAGAATTCGCGGGCCAGGAAGTCGTTGACATAGCCTCCGCCCGCATCATTAAGCGATTCGCCGCGAACTGAAGGCGTCCGCTCGAACGGATCCTGGCGGAGGTTGACGATCGTCGGCATATCCGTCGTGACCTTCTCGCCGGGCCAGCCGTAGGGCTGCTGAATGAATTGGAATTTAAAGTCGTCGATCCGGATCGCGCCGAGTTGCGCCTCGCCGAAGTAGAAGATCTCGTGCCGCGCCGAGGCTCCGTTTCCGGTCAACAGGTCCAGTTGGTTGTACCCGTCCAAATGGTTTTTGTAGGTGCGCTCACCAAGTTTCACCCCGCTCAAAAGCTGCTCCGTGATGTTCGGATTGCCGGCCGCGGCGGCGAGCGTCGGCAACCAATCGAGGCCCGAGAAAATACCGTTCTCGACCGAGCCGGGCTTGACCTTTCCCGGCCAACGGATGATCGCCGGGACCCGGAAACCGCCTTCGAACACCGTTCCCTTCGTTGCGCGGAAGGGCGTCATGCCGCCGTCGGGCCACGTGAAAACTTCGGCGCCGTTATCGGTGGTGAAGATCACGATCGTATTGTCGGCTTCGCCGATCTCCTCGAGATGCTTCAGCAAGGCGCCGATGCAATCGTCCATCTGTGCCATGCCGGCTTCATAGACATTGTAATTGCTCTGGTAGTTCATCATCGCCTGATATTTTTCAGGCAAATAGGTAAAGACATGCATGCGTGTCGTATTGTGCCAAATGAAAAACGGTTTGCCGTCTTGTTTCGCCTTGTCCATGAACCCGTTCGCGTGCTCGACGAGCACTTGGTCGAAAGTCTCCATATCGTATTTGGCCGGGCGGCCCTTTTGCCAATATTGCCGGTCACCGCCCATCTGGGGGAAAGGCGCCAGCGGGCCTTCGTCCGTAATTCGCTGTTTCCCGACTTTGCCCCAGCGCGGCATGTCCGTCGGGTCATCTGTGTCCGTGGCGAAGCAATGGACCAGATTGCGTGGCCCATATTTGTCGATCCAATCCTGCGGATAGTCGAACCAATAAGGGTCGGACATCGCGTCGAGATGATACAAATAGCCGAAGAACTCGTCGAAGCCATGCAGCGTCGGCAGATATTTGTTCTTGTCGCCCAGGTGGTTCTTGCCGAACTGCCCGGTCGCGTAACCCATGGATTTGAGAACCGTCGCGATGGTGACGGATTGGTCCGGCAAGCCGATATCGGCGCCCGCCTGCCCGACCGTCGTCATACCTGTCCGCAATGGAATCTGGCCGGTGATAAAATTCGCGCGGCCCGCCGTGCAACTCGCTTCGGCGTAATAATCCGTGAACCGCATGCCATCGGCGGCAAGCTTGTCGAGATTCGGCGTCTTTCCTGACATGATGCCCTGATGATAGGCGCCGATGTTGAACCAGCCGACGTCGTCGCCCATGATGACGAGAATGTTCGGTTGTTTGCCGCTCGGTGACGGCGCCGTCTGTTGCTGGGCCTGCGCGACGGTCGTGCCCGGCCCCATCGCCGTGGCCGCGGCGAGCGCCGTTCCCGACATCAAGAGGCTGCGGCGGCTTGGCCCTTCGTGCTGCTTTCTGGCGCGACCCGATTTCTCCTCGCTGGAACTCATGATTCAGCTCCCCTTCGCACAACGCACCGGAACCCGAGATGGCTCGTCGATGTATCGACGGGCTCCGCGTGGCGGGCCGCCGGCCGATAGCGACGGCAATAGTTCGGCGCGCAAAGGTGAGAGCCGCCCTTGATCACCTTGCGCGGGATTTTGATCTCCGGCTGGCTCGGATCGAAACTGTCTTCCAAGCGTGCGCCGCGGGGATTTTGCGGAATGCAACAGGCCTTCTGCGCATCCGGCCGATGTTTCTGGGAGAACCAATCATCGGTCCATTCCCAGACATTGCCGATCATATCGTAGAGGCCATAGCCGTTGGGCGGAAAGGCTCCAGCCGGGGACGTGCGTTCGTAGCCATCGAGCTTGAGGTTCTCGCGCGGAAATTCCCCGTACCAAGTGTTGGCCATGAATTTTCCGCTGGGGTTGAATTCGTCGCCCCAGGCATATTCGGCGCCATCGAGCCCGCCGCGCGCCGCGAATTCCCACTCCGCTTCCGTCGGCAGGTCCTTGGCCGCCCATTTGGCATAAGCGAGCGCGTCACTATGCGCGACATGAACGACAGGATGATCGTCGAGACCATCGATGTGGCTTTGCGGCCCATATGGATGACGCCAGTCGGCAGCTTTCAGGAACCGCCACCATTCGCCCCAATGGCGGAGATCGACGGAGTGAGACGGCGGCGTGAAGACAAGCGAGCCCGCATAGAGCATGTGCGGCAGCGCGCCCGGATAATCCTTGGGATCCGGCGGAATCTCGGCGAAGGTGACGTGACCGGTGGCACGAACGAACGCGTCAAATTGCCGATTGGTGACGGGTTTTGCATCGATCCAAAATCCATCGACAGTGACGCGGTGGACCGGCGCTTCTTCCGGGTAATGACGATCCGAGCCCATGCGAAACGTTCCGCCCGGAATGAAGATCATGCCGGGCGGCGCGGCGCAGCTTTCCACGTCACATCCGGCGATTGGCTCGGACATCGGATATCGTCCCCACGTTCCAGCTTCGCAATCGAAGCTATGGAGAAACCGAAACGATCCGCCGGCGCACCTGTTGGTGGCGCCTTAGCAAATCCTCACCCATTGCGTGACATATTGATAGCCGTTCCAGAAGGCCTGCTGGCGATAGCAGGAGCCGTAGGCCGCGGCGCCGACGGCGGCCGCACCGGCAGCCGCGCCGACCGCAGCCGCGCCCCATCCATATCCGCCGCCGTACCAACGCCCGCCTCGCCAATATCCGCCATGCCAATGGCCGCCGCCGGCCCAACGGCCGCCACCGCCATGCCAGCGGCCACCGCCGCCAGCCCAACGACCGCCGCCATGGAAACCGCCGCCGTGAAATCCACGGCCACCTCCGCCGCGGAAAGCTTGCGCGTCAGGCGCGATCAGCATCGTCGCCGCACAGAACGCGAGAGCGAGTGCGAAAGCATTGGGTTTCATGTTCACCTCCTGAAATATCGAGGTATCAACATTCAACAGCCGCGCTGAACCTATTCCGATAAAGTGCGGCACGCCAGCAATTTTCTCGCGGCCGTTATTTGCGATGAAAGGCCTCGCAACTGCGAGAGCCCGGTGTTTTCAATAATTTTCCTAAAGGCTTTGCATTCGACCAAGATCGTTATCAAGCAATGTATTTAAAAGCATCGAAGATCGTCGCGCCAATTACATGGCGTGTTCAAGGTGTAAGACTCTGCGCAGCAGATCATTTCGTTATTGTGACGCATGAACCGCGGGGCATTGGATGAGACGTTGTCATGCGACGCCACGCGTGCGCGGTGCGCTGGAGCACTCTGACAGAGGACCGCCATTGCAGGATCGCTGCGGTACCAAACGTGAGTGGGTTATATGGTTTGAACGCTCGCCATCCGGCACGTGCGGCGCTAACGATATTCGAATGTAGGCCCCGCAACCTTGGCTCTGTCCGAGCATTGAACGGGCGTGGAGGTGTTCCGATGAAAGATTCGAAACTTTCTCAACCGACGAACAAGCCGCAGCATAAAGCGCCCGACAGCAAATTCCCGGCTAACAAAGCCGAAGATGAGGATAGAGACCTCAACGAAGCGCTGGAGGAATCTTTTCCGGCCAGCGATCCGCCATCCCAGACCCAGCCGGAAACCAGCGTCGGGACACCCGCCGACCATAAGAAAAAATGAGGGAAAGCTGCCGCCGAGGCGCAAGTGCGATGATGTCCATGCAACGAGGCTCATCACCGGCACGCAGCCCGATCGCGAGAACGGG
>JAJXZC010000201.1 GCA_021780275.1 Pseudomonadota bacterium | reverse complement strand
CTCTCTTCGCAATCTCGCCTGCCTGCGTGAAAAACGCCCTGCAATAATCGCCGAACAGTTCCGCGCGCCGTGCGGGTTGCTCCAGCCAGGGCTGCATATAAGCGGCTTTTTCCCTGTCCGTCTTGCTGCCGTTCAATAACGCGCGAAGGGCCGCTTTGAGGTCTTCTTCGTGCGGCGCATCGCAAGTGCAGGCGATCACGTCTTCTTCCGTCATTTCTTCATCCAGTTGCAAATAACGGTAAAGCGCGGAAATGGTTTTTTCCGCATACCCTTCGGCATCGCCGTGATACTTCAAAATTTCAGTGAGCAGGCTGCGCTTCGACATAATCTGCTGCATCAGCCCGGACATCGCCGCGGCATCAAGATGCAACGCCAGCTCGTTAAAGGCCAGCGCCAGCGGCGCGGACGGATTGTCGCGCGCTTCCTCGGAAATGCTGTGCAGGCAGCGCGTCAAATATTCGACCGCATCCTGCTCGTCCATCAGCTCGAAGTGCGGCGGCAAACCCGCCTCGATCGGAAAACGCTTCAACACCGACTGGCAGAAGGAATGGATCGTCATGATCTTGAGGCCGCCCGGCGCATCGAGCACGCGCGCGAACAGTCTTCGCGCCTCTTGCGTCACGAGATCGGTCGGCGGCATGCCGATCAGATTTTCCAGCGCCGCGTGCAAATCCGCGTCGCCCATCACCGACCATTTGCTCAAACTTTCATATATACGATTCGACATTTCCGCCGCCGCCGTCTTGGTGAATGTGAGGCAGAGAATTTTCCCGGGGAGCGTCGCCGGCTCGCCGCTGTTGCGCGGCAGCATCAGGCGCAAGACGCGATCGATCAGGACTTTCGTCTTGCCCGTGCCCGCCGACGCGCCGACCCAGACGCTGCGCCGCGGATCCGACGCTTCCGCCTGCCGAAGTCCGGCTTCTTCGTGTTTAAAAGCCCGCGTGCTCATTCCGCAACCTCCGCGCCTTCATCGTCATCACCGGAAACGCCCCATTCCTTCACGCGCGCGAGATGCTCGTAATCCGAATACTGCGGTTTCGCGTCGGCATGCGGCTGACTGCGATACGGGGTTGCAGGATCATCGAAACACGCGACAAGCCTGCGCAGGCCTTCCTCCGCGTCCGCAACCATATCTTCAATACCGGCGCCTTTGGGACTCACTTCTTTCTTCTCGACCGGCAGACGCCCGCTGCCCGTGACTTTCCAGTAGATCAATGCGCCGACATTTCCGTCCTTGATCTTGTCGAAACCGCCGCGCCGGAGCATCAGGGCCTCAAGAGGCAGCTGCGGCGAAAGCCCGGCCTTAACAGCGCTATTCTGCGGCGCAAATCCGGATTTGTAATCGATGAGCGCATATGACCCATCCCGGAACCTGTCGATGCGGTCTGCCTTGCCCGTGAGCGTGAAAGGCTTGCCCGCCACGTCGAAAGACCAACTGCCCTCCACTTCGGTGAGGAACGGCTTTGCCTCCCCGCGCCACAACCGCTCCTGCCGGACGAATTCCACGGCGATCTTTTCGAAACGCGGCCACCAGAAAGCCTCGACCTCCTGCGGGATATGCAACTCGGCGAGAGCATCGCGCCCAAAGGCCTCCAAACGCTTTTCCGCATCATCCGGAATCTTGTCAGGAAAGGCCTTGATGAATTTTTCCAAGGCCGCGTGAATGAACGTTCCGCGTTCCGCGCCGGCAGGATCGGCATCGACAGGCTCAAGCGCCTTCAGGTTCAGAACATACCGCGCGTAAATCTGGTACGGATCACGCATCCAGCTCTCGATCCGCGTGACGGAAAGCTGTCGCGGACGCACCTCGACGGGCGGCGCCGGCGCCGGGCGCGTCGCGGGAACGATCTCCGCGGGAACATCGATATCGTGCGCCCACCGGCGGTATTTCAGAGCGCGCGTTTGCGGCCATTCAAGGCCAACGGCTTTTAAAACCGTCTCCAGACGCAAGAGCCAGCGCGCCGGCACGGTCGGCGTGCCGTCAATTTTCTTCGCTCGCGTGACAACCACTTCCGGCGCGGCGGCCGCCTGCACAAAGTCATGCGCGGCGCGGCCAATGCCGTTTTCCGGAGACGGCAAACCGAATTTTTTACGCATCGGGCGCGACATCCATGGATCATGCGCGGGCAGGTCCGGCCATATGCCTTCGTTGAGGCCTCCCAAAATCACCATATCCGCACAATAAAGACGCGCTTCGATTTGCCCCAGAATACTCAGGCGCGGATGGGTGCCGTAGCGTGTGCGCACAGTCTGCGCCTTCAAAAGCGTGCCGAGCAGCGAAACGTAATGCTCGGGATTGAGAGGCGGAATATCGCCCGCCGTTTTCAAAAGATCGCTTAAAAACGTCGCCGCCGCCTCGCCCGCGTCGCCGCGCCACAGACGCAGCGCGCCGCTCTCGTCCGCAGTCGTCGCCAGCGCTTCGGCCATGCGGATGTGACAGGAAAGCATGTCAGTGAAAGGCACTTCCTCGCCTGCCGCCATCATGGCGGTGAATTCGGCCATTTTTTCTTCGAGTTTGCCGACCCATCGCAACA
>JAJXZC010000583.1 GCA_021780275.1 Pseudomonadota bacterium | reverse complement strand
AAGGCTCAAGCACCTTCCACAGCTCGCGCAGGGCAAGCCCGGTATCTTCCGTGATCTCCATAAAGCGGAGACGTCCCTCGCGATCGATCGCTGTACCATTGGTCATCTTCATTCCCCTCGCAAAACAGGATTCGAGCGCCTGACCGGCAACTCCGTTCGCTCGCGCCGACTTGAGGCGGCACAATCGAACTCGATTACTTGCATGCGACCTTATTTCGCAGGGACCTATATTCAGTTAATTCAGAGAGTGAGGCTCACGATTCACGACCACTCACGTCTATTACAATTGTTTGTAACTTATTTTATAAAATGAGTCGCCCTATACTCAATTTTGTACTTCGGGTGAGAGTCGCGGCGAACCGGTGGTCGGACGCTGCATCAGCCCCGGCAAGGGTGCCGACCACGCAGCGGTTCAACCGACGTCGCAAAAGCGGGAAATGACCAGGCGTTCATCCGCCAATGCGCGGTTTCCCGCTCGCTTCCAATAATGAGATAATACACAATAGAAGATTGTAACCTCCGCCGCCCCGGCCTGGCGGTCATGTTCGTATCGTCCCCTGTCAGGCTTTCGGGCGTCGGGCAGTTCGCCACGAAACCTGCCATGCCTTGCGATGTGTAATTCGAGTGTTGGTTTGAGTTCCTCAATTGCAGTGTTGAAGACCGGCCCCGATGCCGAGAACCGAGATGATATCCGCATCGCCGGCGGCCAGAGCGATTGCGCCGGCTGTCCTCTGAAACATTATGGGCTCTGCGCGCAGCTGACGCTGAACCAGCCGGGGGCCCTGCCCAAAGTGCGCAAGCTCGATATCAGGGTTCGCGCCCGCCAGAACCTCTATCACGCAACGGACCGCCTGCGCGAAGCCGCCATCATCCGCGAAGGTTTTTCGTTCGGCTATGTCGCGCTCCCCGGAGGGCGGCGGCAGATTCTTTCCTTCAGCATGCCCGGCGACTTTCTCTCCACGTCGATGATGACCAAGGGCCGCATGAACTTCTCCATCCAGGCGCTGACGCCGCTCCGCCTGTGCGTGTTCGACAAGGCCGAGCTTGAACACTTCATCGGCGTCGTTGGCGCCCCCGCGAGCTACAGGACATTTGCCCGCGCCTGCATGGCGGAAAAGGAAAACCTCGAGACGAGGCTCGTTGATCTCGGCCGGCGGACGGCAGAGGAACGTATCGTCCGGCTCCTGCTTGAATTCAGGGACCGGTTCATCGAGCGCGGTGCGAGCGGAGGGATCATGCCCTGGCCCCTGAAGCAGCAGCATATGGCCGACGCCCTCGGGCTCACGCAGGTTCATGTGAGCCGGATCATGAGCGGGTTGCGCCGGGCAGGCCTGATTGGACTATCGGGCGGCCAAATTGAAATTCTCGACCTCGATCGCCTGCGCCGGATCGCCACCGACAGCCGTATCTGACCGACGGCGCGCTCACCCCGCCCGCTCGGCGGCGACCGCCTTCGCCCATTTGTAGTCGGCCTTGCCATTCGGGGCGCGCCGCACCTCCTCGACCAGCACGATCCGCTTCGGCAGCTTGTAGCCCGCAAGCTTCGTGCGCGCGAACGCCGTCAATTCACGTTCCTCGACGCCGTGCCCCGGCCGCGCGGAGAGGACCGCGACCACGCGTTCGCCGAACCTGTCGTCCGGAAGCCCCACGACGAGGCAGTCATAGACGCTCGCATGCGCCTTCAGCGCTTCCTCGACTTCTTCGGGGAAGACTTTCTCGCCGCCCGTATTGATGCAGACGGAACCGCGTCCAAGAAGAACGAGCGAGCCATCGGCGGCGACCTTCGCGTAGTCGCCGGGAAAGCTGTAGCGGTGGCCGTCGATGACGCGGAAGGTCGCCGCGCTTTTCTTCGGGTCCTTGTAGTAGCCGATCGGCGTGAAGCCGCCATTGGCGATCATGCCGATCTCGTCGGACCCCGGAACGACCTCGCGACCGTCATCAGTGAAGACTTTCGTCGTCTCGTTCTTGAGGAAGCGCGCCGTCTCGCCCGGGGGCGCCGCGCGGGAGACCATCGACATGCCCATGCTGCCCTCAGTCGACCCCATCGCGTCGATGATCGTCGCATCGGCGAATTCGAGCAGTCCGCGCTTGACCTCGCTCGTGAACATGACGCCGGATGAAATGATCACCCTGAGCGCCGAGAGGTCGCGGGGCCGGCCCTCGGCCCTGGCCTTTTCGAGCGCGGCAAGCATCGGCTTGGCGAAGGCGTCCCCGACAATCGCGATATCGCTCACCCCTTCCTTCTCGACGATGCGCCAGAGATCGTCCGGATCGAAATGCGCGTTGCGGAAGGTGACGGCCGTTCCGCCGAGATTGTGGGCGATGATGACGCCGAGCCAGAGCCCCGTTCCGTGCATCAGCGGGCAGGCCGCGAGGCTCACCGGCGCCATGCCGCTCGCGCGCTGCGCCTTCACCGCCGCGGCGAGTTCCTCGCGCGTCTGCGGCCGGGGCAGGCCGCGAAGGTCGTAGCCCAGCATCAGGCCGAAAGCGAAATCACCCTGACGGTACATGACGCCCTTCGGCATGCCCGTCGTGCCG
>JAJXZC010000628.1 GCA_021780275.1 Pseudomonadota bacterium | reverse complement strand
TCACCGCCGCTGGCGTGAGGTTCAGAGCATGCGCAATGGCGGCGCGCACCGTCGACTGATGGCCAAGCGCAACGATGGAGTGACCGGCATAATGCTCGCTCAAACGATCGATGGCGGCAGCGACACGTTCGCAGACATCGGCAAAACTCTCGCCTTCAGGTGGCCGAATATCTGACGGGTTCGTCCAGTCCAGCGTGCGATTGGCATTATAGACATCATTGTGGCTGCGCCCCTGCCAGAGGCCATAGTCTTGCTCGATAAAATCGGGAACGGCGATAGGGTCAACGCCTTCGCGCAAGGCGAGCGCCGTCATGCGTGCGCGAATGAGCGGACTGCCAACCCAGACGGCAACAGGCGGCAAGCGCCGCGTCAGCGCCGCCGCGATGCCCGGATGCATCGGCTCGGCTGACACATCGAGGTGCCCGAAGTAACGCGCCTCCTGCCCCTGCACCGGCGCATGACGGATCCAGATCCAGTCGGTGCGCGGGGCGGCACTCATGGCGCTACCCTATCCGCAGCAGGCGGCACATAGCCGTCGGGATGCTCGGCGTTATAGAGCTTCTCGCAAACCATCTTCCCACCGTCATAGATCGGCTGGTTCGCCGCCGCGATGGCGCGATCACTGTGACCAAGGATGCACATCTCGCGGGGCTTCGCCTCATTCATCCAGCGCCCGAACTCGCGCATGCGGATAAGCATGAAAGAAAGCTGCGGCTCGTTCCAGATCTTCGCAAATTTCTCGGTCGTCTTCACATATCGGCTCACATCTTCCTGTGACTCGCCGAAGGCAAACTCGCCGACATTGGCGACCACGACGATCTTGTCGTCGATATAGACAGGCAGGTCATAATAGAAGGTCGGGAAACTCGCGACGGTCTCGTGATTGTGGCGATACTTGTTGATAGTCTCGGCAAGCGATTTCACCGAATTGGGATCGGCGACAGAGGCAACGAGACTGACACCCGACCAGCCAAAGGCAGCGGTGAGCAGAATGGCGATCAGCGTCGCTTTCTCGCCCCAGAAACGCGGCGCGATGATGGCCGCCACGCTGCCCGCGGCAAAGATCACCGCCAGCGTGATGACATAGGGCGCAACCTCACCGAGATAAGGTCCGATGTCCTCATTCGCATAAGCATAGGGCGTGAGGTAAGCGAAAGGCACGGCAAGCGCCAGGATGCCGAAGACCACCGCAAAGAACCAGCGCCCGGCGGGGAGATCGTCCACCGCATCGAGACGCGGCCCCACGACGCGGCCAATGAGCACCGCCAGCGGCGGAAAGATCGGCAGGATATAGGTCGGCAGCTTGCTGTCGGAAATCGAGAAGAAGGCAAAGATCAACACGACCCAGAGGATCAGGAACATCTCGACAGGCCGCGTCGACCGCGCGTTCCACTTCGGCAGCGCATCCTTCATCGCGTGCCAGATGTAACCTGTCCAGGGCAGGAAGCCGATGATAAGGATCGGAACGAAGTAGTAGATCGGTCCGTCCCGGCGATGCACCGTCGTCGTGAAGCGCATCAGATGCTCGTGCACGAAATAGAACCAGAGAAAGTCCTGGTTCCGCATGGCGGCAAAGACATGCCAGGGCACGGCGATCAAGAGGAAGAGCGCGATGCCCGACGGAATGAAGGCGCGCTTCACAAATGACCAGCGTCCGATCATTATGATCCAGACAAGCCCGACGAGCCCCGGCAAGACGACGCCGATGAGCCCCTTGGCGAGAACCGCAAGCGCCGCCGCTATATGCCCGCCCCGCGCCCACCAGACGGCCTTTCTCTCGTCCTTCTCTTCCGCTGCGATGAGGAAGGCAAAGAGCGATGCAGCCATCGTCACACTTTCAAGCATGTCGAGAATGACGAAGCGCGAAAGGCCGTAATAAAGAAGCGATGTCGCCAGCACGAAACCGGCGACGACACCCGCCGACCGTCCATAGAAACGCCGCGTGAAGCCATAGGTCATCACAGCGCCGAAGATGCCGAGAAGCGCAGGCCAGAGACGCATCGCCCATTCCGATGTGCCGAGCGTCTTTATGGCGGATGCCTCGAGCCAATAAAAGAGCGGCGGCTTTTCGAAATAGAGAACGCCGTTGAGACGCGGCAGCACATAGTCGTGATCCAGCACCATCTCGCGCGGAATTTCGATGTAGCGGCCTTCGTCGGGCGAAGAGATATTGCGTCCGCCGATATCGAAAAGCAAAAGCGCCGCGACACAAACGAGCAGGAAGACCGCAAGCATGTTACGCTTGTCGAGACGCTCCAGGAAATTCGAAACAAACCCGCTCACTGCGACGCTCCCAAAATCATGCCTGGCGAAACTTCGGCAAGCACCGCATGGCTCGCCGCAGTCTCGCTCTCGCCTTCAAATCCGAAATGCTGGAGCATCACCGCTCCTTCGCCTGTCGCCACAACGAGCGGATGACAGGAAATGACCTCACCCGGATGCCCTTCGCCTGCGGTCGCGCTCACCTTCCAGACCATGACCTTGTGGCCTTTGACGAAGGTGAAAGCGCCGGGGAACGGCACCGTGACGGCGCGCACAA
>JAJXZC010000432.1 GCA_021780275.1 Pseudomonadota bacterium | reverse complement strand
GCGATAACATTGGACGTCTGGGCCATTTTCACGCGTGTGCTGATCTCCGGAAGCATATCGGGTCCGAGATCGAACTGGGCAGTGAGCGTGGTCGGATTCTTTTCCACCAGAAAGGAGATCTGGGTGGTGTTGGGAATCTTGCTGATTGCCTCAACTGGCACTACGGCGCCATTTTCGGCGATATCCGAGGCATTAATCTGAACGTCGCCGCTGGCAATCGGCGACTCGACGCCAAGCGCCTTATAGGCGTCGGCGACCGACTTTGTTTCGAAGGCGGCCTTGTTCCAGGCCGCGAACGCCAGGCGCGGCGCAAGCGTCAGGACCGAGACCGCAAGGCCGGTCAGGCGCAGAAATCCGCGACGGCTGGCTTGGTGTCTGAGATTCATGAGTTACTCCTTGGGGTGATGATCAAAGCGGAAAGCTCTATCGGCGAACGATCGCCGAGCGTAGGAATTCGCGACAACGCGCCGCCACGATGGAGGTGGCGACGCTTAGCGGACGACGGCGTTGCGCCACGACGTCTTCTGCTCATTGGCCTGTTCCACTGAAAGTTTGGCGAGCGTCATCGCCTCATCGGCGATCGCTTTCGCCTCGTCCCACTTCCCGGCGGCGATCGCCTTCAGCGCACCAGACAAAGCGTTCTCGGTCGCAGTCCAGGCCGCCTTGGCGGCAATCGCCTCTGATTCGGCCGCCTGCGCAGCCGCGAGCGCCGCTTCGGCTTCCGCCCTTGTGGCGGCCACAGCGGGTAAGCTCAGCAATGCGAGCCCGGCAGCAAGAATGATTGCGCGTATCATGGACGAGTTCCCGGACCGACGATGGGAATGCCGTTACTCATGTAGGAAAGGAAGTATTCGAGATCGCGATAGTCCTCGTCGTCGGCCTTCAACGGCACCGCACGGGTCTGCGACGAGCAGGTGGAAATGCGACGAATGGTGGTGCCCATGCTGCCCCAGTCGGAGCGGTAGATCGGCATCGCCGCCAATATGCCCAGCGCCGGGGCCAGAATGTCGCCGCGCATACGCTCACCCGCCGGCGACATATGGCACGACGCGCAGGAGACGCCGAGCTGGCCTTTGCGCGAATAGAAGAATTCCTTGCCGCGGTCATAGGCGGCTAGCGCGCGAGGATCGTCCGGTATGGCGATCGCGAACGGCTTGCCTTGCGAGGACTCGGACATCACGGCAGCCAGCGACGCCATCATGCCGGTCATTGGATCGAGCGGCTTTTCGCCATTCTCCACTCTGCAACGATTGATCGCACCTTCCAGCGTCTCGATCTGCCCGGTCTCGGCAATAAAGCGCGGATAGGTCTGCCGAACGCCCTCGCCCTTGTTGTCGAAACAATCGGCGTAGCGCTTGCCGTTGGCGAACGGCTTCTCCCACTCGGCGTGGCCTTCGTCGAGCGCAAATTCGTAGGGAGGAAATTCCATGATTTTCTTCCACTCATTGCGCATCCCTTCGTTGACCGCATAAGGGCCATTACCGAAATCGTCCTTCGCCACATTGGGAAATTTGGCGAAGAAGAATGCCTGGAAAGCTTTGCGATCTGTTTCCGGGTCGGTCTTGTCGGCGGCCTTCGCCGTCGCCGCCGCAAGCAGCAGAGCGCAAACGACATTCAGGGCGACTGCAGATCGGTGACGCCAGCTGGCCTTGATCATGCGTTTTTCACCGTCACGAAGTCGGCATTGCTGATGTTGCCGATCCATGCCGATCCCGGCTGACCTGGAAAGTTGTCGGCAAAGGCCTGTTTGGTCAAGCCATACACGAAAGGTGCGGCCTGAAACTGCCGCGCTGCCCGATGGGTTGCGTCCATCGAGGTGGAATTCCGCGTCTGGATTGCGATGAACCATGTCGATCACAGCGTGTAGAGGAAGTCGATGATCTTCTCGATCTCGGCCCCGTTCAGAATATGGTTGCGGCCAAAGGCAGGCATTGGCGCTATCGAATTACGCATCGGCTCGTTGGTCAGGATCTCCACCAGATCGGCTCGATTGGGAAAGCGGCGCCTCATGTCCACCAACTCGCGGCCGACGCTGCTCGGCGCATCGCCGCCCTTGATCGTGTGGCAGGCGAGGCAATTGCCCTTGCCGCGATCAAGCGCCAGCTCCTGCCCGGCCTTGACGTCATCGGCACGGGCCGACAGCGGCTTCGCGTCTTCCGGTATATGATCGAACGGCTTCTGGGCGATTACGCCACGCATGGCGGCAACATCATTCGCAGATACCGGCGATCCTTTGTTGCCCCAACCGGTGCGGATGAAGGTGAGTATGTCGGCCACAGTGCGGTCGTCCAGCCTGGCCAGCTCAGGCATGGAAGGGCGGGTCTTGTCCGCCGGGGTTCTGGCCATCGCGCCGCCAGCGAGCGTGATCTGGATCAGCGAACTCGGATTGGCCGCTTCCACGACCGAATTGCCCGCCAGGGCGGGAAATAGCCGAGCAGTGCCCTTACCGTTGATGCGATGGCAAGGCGCGCACTGCGCGACATAGCCGAGCGCTCCGGGGCTATGGTCTGCGCCTTCATAAAGCTTCGCAGTGGTGGCGT
>JAJXZC010000689.1 GCA_021780275.1 Pseudomonadota bacterium | reverse complement strand
CCCGCTGGCTGATGAGCCTTTGCCGCATCTTCATCATGGACGAACCCACCCGCGGCATCGACGCCGCCGCGCGCATCGACATCTACAACGCCATGAACGACCTCGTATCCAAAGGCGCCGCCGTCATCCTCATTTCCTCCGATATCGATGAATTGCTGGGCATGTGCGACAGGATCCTCGTCCTCGCCCGCGGCAGGATAGTTTGCGATCTCGCCCAAGGGCAGGCGAGCAAAGAAAGAATCATCGACTACGCTTCCGCATAGTTGGTGTCACGAAGCTTATTGCGCCCCTTCCCTTAATTGGCGTCGCGAAGCTTATTGCGCCCCTTCCTTTATTGGTGTCACGAAGCTTATTGCGCCCTTCCCTTTTCTTCGACTGTCTCAAGCGTTACATTTGGTCGGAAAGCGGCTTTGGGCCGCAGGAAATCTTTCCATCGATAGAGAGGAGCGACCATGGCTACCGTCACCCATAAGGGCAACCCCATTCATACCTCGGGCACACTTCCCGCAGTCGGGTCCAAGGCTCCCGATTTCAAACTCACCGGCAGCGACCTCGCCGATGTGAGCCTCGCGAACTACGCCGGCAAGGTGAAGGTGCTCAACATCAATCCGAGCCTCGACACGGCGATCTGCGCCCTTTCGGCCAAGCGTTTCGACGCCGAAATCGCCAAACTCGGCGACACCGTCGTTCTCAACGTCAGCCGCGACCTTCCCTTCGCGGCGAGCCGATTCTGCAAGGGCGAGGGCCTCAACACCATCATCCCCCTCTCGGAAATGCGAAACCGCGATTTCGGCAAGGCCTATGGCGTGGCCATCGAGGACGGCGTCCTCGCAGGCCTTCTCGCCCGCTCGGTGGTGGTTGTCGACAAGACCGACAAGGTCGTTTACGCCCAGCAAGTTCCCGAGATCGGCCAGGAACCCGACTACGCCAAGGCCCTTGAGGCCGCGAAGAAGGCCCTTTAGTCAAGGAACTCGCTTCGCGCGATGGTGGCGGCGGCCGCCGCCAAGACGGTCCTACAGCTCGTTCTTGACGAAGGTGCCGCCCACCATGCTGGCCAGCACCTTAAACGATTGGTCGAATACGACGATGTCGGCCTCCCAGCCCGGCACGAGGAGGCCGCGCTGGCCGAGGCCGATGATGCGAGCGGGATTGGTGGCGGCCATCTCCACCGCGTTTTCGATGGGCGTTCCCCAGGACACGATGTTCTCGAGGCCCCGCATCATGGTCAGCGCCGACCCGGCGATCACGTCGTCCGACACGCGATGGAAGACGCCGTCGCGAAGCGCGACCTCCTCGCGGTTGGCAAAAAGGGGACAATTGGTTTGTTCCGTCGGCTTGAGCGAGTCGGTGACGAGGATGACCTTGCTTGAGGGCTTGTCGCGGAGGAGGAGCTTGATGAGGCCGGGATGGACGTGCTTGCCGTCGGCGATGATCTCGCAGGAAAGCTCCGAATGGATCATGATGGCGCCCACCGCCCCGGGATCGCGATGGTGGAGGCGACTCATCGCGTTGAAAAAATGGGTCGAGTGCAGAATCCCCGCCTGCATGCCCTCGAGCATGTTGTCGTAGGTGGCGTCGGTGTGTCCCGCCTGGAGGACGATGCCGCGCTTCATGCAGTACAGGGCGAGTTCGCGCATGCCCTTGATTTCGGGGGCGACCGTCATATTGCGGATCATTCCCTTGCCCGCGGCGAAGAGGCGCTCCATGAGTTCGAGATCGACGGCTCGCACGAACTCGGGTCGCTGGACCCCCAGTCGAGCCGGCGATATGAAGGGGCCCTCGAGATGGACCCCCATGACCTTCGCCCCTTTTTCCCTGCCCGCCGCGCTCACGCAGGCCTCGATGGAGGCGATCATGTCCCCTTCGGCCATCGGGTAGATGGTCGGGCAGAAGGCCGTCACGCCATAGCGGCCCAGATGTTCCGACATGGCGAGGATGGCGTCGGCCGAAAGATCCTCGGTGCCGAATCCGGCGAAGCCGTGGATGTGGCTGTCGATCAGCCCGGGCGCGATGTAGGCGCCCCCGGCATCGTGGATTTTCGTCCCCGCGGGAAAATGTTTTTGTTCGAAGCGTCGCTCGGAAAAGACATCGGCGATACGCCCGTCTTCCACGAGAATGGCGGAGCGTGGCATCCTCGCGTAGCCGGGAAGAAGTTCACCATTATGGATGACGATACTGTCCATAGTCGCTAAGGTACTCAGGCTATGGCGGCTCGCGCAAGCGATGGCCACGGCGATCGCTCTTCGGAGGTCGTGATGAAATGCGTGTTCGGTATCGACGGGGGGGGAACCAGCTCCCGCCTTCGCGTCGAAAGCGTCGAAGGCGTGGAAATGTATTATGCCGAAGGCGGCTCGACCAATCCCAATTCGAATGACAGGACGGCCGTCGAAGCGACCTTCGCGGATCTCTTTTCCCGCGCCCAGACCGAGGCCGGGATCGGAATCGGCGACTTCGTCGCGGGCTTCGCGGGAAGCGCCGGGGTCGATCGCAAAGATGATGTCGTCAGTTTCGCGGCCATCATCAGGAAGGCGACAGGTTACG
>JAJXZC010000701.1 GCA_021780275.1 Pseudomonadota bacterium | reverse complement strand
TCTTGATCGAAAATTTATCATGCCGCCTGATGCGGCATTTTTTACCTAAATTGCCGTCTTTAAAGGCGATTTGTCGCAACCCAAAGACCCGCTGCAATGCAGCGAACGCAGCGTCGCAGGGTTAATTTCGGCCCTCCGTCAAAGCTTCGTTAATACCGAACGATGCAATATGGCGGTACTCGTATTCCCGGAAGGCGCTACCGTTCGCGCGGCACCTTTGCGGGAGACAGCAGGGGCTGGGCAGAATGCATCGACAAAACGGTACGACCAGAAGCGCCGCCGGGACCGGAACCATCCGGGCCGGATTGGCGCTCGCGCTCGCCGCCGCGCTCTCGGTGGCGACCCCCGCCCATGCCCAGAGCAGCCACGCCGCGCCTACCCCCGGCACGTCGAAACCGTCTTTCGCCCCCTCGCCCTGGACCTATTGCGAGCGCGCGGCCATCGCCATCGAGGCGACACACAAGATGCCTCGTGCGTTGCTTGTCTCGGTTTCCATGGCAGAAACCGGTCGCCGCGACCCGGACACAGGCAAGACACGGCCTTGGCCCTGGACGATCAATGCCGAAGGCCAGTCCTTCTATTTCGACACGAAGAGAGAAGCGGTGGCCGCCACGAAGCGCCTTCTCAACGCAGGCATCCGCAGCATCGACGTGGGCTGTATGCAGGTCAATCTGCGCTACCACCCCGACGCATTCACCGATCTCTATGATGCTTTCGAGCCGCTGACCAACGTCACCTATGCCGCGAAGTTCCTGAAGCAGCTGCACCAGCAAACGGAGTCGTGGCCGAAGGCGGTGGCGAATTACCATTCGGAATCCGCCGCTCGCAACAAGCCCTATTTCGCCAAGGTCATCCGCATCTGGGCGAATGAGCGCGACCGCGTCGTCGCGCTCACGCAGGCGCTGAAGGCCGAAGCAGCAGCCGAGTTCGCCTCGACGCAAAAGCAGCAGCCGGCGAGCGTCCCTGCCATCGCGGAGGTCACCATCGTGGAACCGCAGCGGCGCCCGGCACCCATGGTGCTCGACGCAGAGCCCGAACACGATCTGCGCGAAGGCGCATCCGCCACCGTGGGCTTGCGTCTCTCCATCGCCGACAATGATTTCTCCGCCGACGCCGCCGCCAAGGGCAACCGCCCAGCGCCGCGCGTCATCGATCCGGCGCCGAACACCGTTGTCGCCGACGCCTCCACGGATCTGAGACTGCCCTGAAGTTGGGTCAGGCTTTCCAGCCCGAGGGCACGACGAGGCGCAGAAAGCGCGTTCCCTGCTCGACCGTCTGAGGCAAGCACCCCCGGGCATCGCCATCGACCTCGACCTCAAGGGCTTCGGGTTCGAGAAACCTCACCTGACGCACAGGCAGGATTTCGACATCGCTCAATTTCGCGACGCGGCCGAGGCCCAGCGCGATCAGATAGCGGATCAGCGCAAAGCGCCCCCCATTGCGGAAGAGATAGAGCATCAACCCCGGCTGCGAGATGTCGCCCTCGCGCGCGAGCACATAGGGGCCCGCGAAATAGCGTCCGTTGACGACGATGGCCCATTGCGCACGCTTTTCGCGCCCATCTGCGATGAGGCGAATATCGCGGCCCGGACCTTTGGCCCATGTCTTGATGCCCGCCCAGACGAAAGCACCCTTGCCCCAGATTTTCTTCAGCGTCGGGTTGATGTCGTGGACAACTACGCCGTCAAAGCCAATGCCAACCATGAGCAGAAATATCTCTCCGTCGACAAGGCCCGTGCCGACGAGATGAGCGGGCCCGGTGAGAAGCATGTCGGCGATTTCGCATGCGCGGGCACGTAGCCCGAGTTCGATGGCGAGAACATTTGCCGTGCCGAGCGGAATGATGGCGAGCGGCACGCCTTGTCCCAGAAGTCCGCGCGCCACCTCGTTGATCGTGCCATCGCCGCCCGCCGCAACGATCACATCCGCCTGCCCGCGCTCCGCCGCGCGTCGGGCAAGTTCCGTGGCATGGCCCGGGCGCTTGGTCCGTTCGAGCGTCACCTCCGCACCGTTGCGTTTCAGCCTTTCAACGACGGCATTCAGCAGCGCCGGACGCCGGGCGCCCGCAATCGGATTCAGGATGATGTGAAAGGAGCGGCGTAACGACACAGATACCCCGGCGCAGGTGTCATCAAAGCGTCTTCAATCCGTCACGATATCTTGTCGACTACCACCGAATATGGGGCAGTAGCGGTTCAGATGCCCCGCTTATAGCGGCTAACGGTCTAGCTGGCGAGCGCCGGCAAAATCCGGCCCCAGGGGCGCATCCGGTCCGCAGTCGAATGTCGGCGTTTGGCCGGGCGTGGCGCGTCGACGTAGCCGATAAGGACAAGACGTTGCTCGACACGGCCTGGAACCGCCTCAGCACCACCCTCGCCTTCGGTACGGCGAAAGAGGGCCCCTTCATGCCTGACCTGCCTGCGGACACCAGCGTTCCCCGCAAGCGCGACCAGAGCCGGCGCGCAAGGCGCGGCGGTCTTGACGATCGCCTGACGGGGCCGCGCCCCAAGCATCGCAAGAAGCACCGCACGCTCTTTCTCTCCGACATCCATCTCGGCACGCCCGGCTGCAAGGCCGACCTGCTGCTCGATTTCCTGCGCCACAACGATGCCGAGACAATCTATCTCGTCGGCGACATCATCGACGGCTGGCGGCTGAAGCGCTCCTGGTACTGGTCCGCGGCCCACAACGCCGTGGTGCAGGAAATCCTGCGCAAGGCGCGCAAGGGCGCCAGCGTGATCTATGTGCCGGGCAATCACGACGAAGCGCTGCGCGACTATACGGGCCTCAATTTCGGCGGCGTCGACGTCATCGGCGAAATGATCCACGAGACGGCGGATGGACGCCGCTTCCTCGTCATTCATGGCGATCAGTTCGACAGCGTCGTCAAATATGCCAAATGGCTCGCCCATCTGGGCGACCGCGCCTATGGCGCTGCGCTGGCGCTCAACAACTGGCTACACGAAATCCGCCGCGTTTTCGGCCTGCCCTACTGGTCGCTCTCGTCCTATCTGAAACACCGGGTCAAGAACGCGGTTGAATATATTTCGAGCTACGAAGTCGCGGTCGCGCGCTCGGCCCGCGAGCGCGGCGTCGATGGTGTGATCTGCGGCCACATCCACCATGCCGAAATCCGGGAAATGGACGGCGTGCTCTATTGCAACGACGGCGACTGGGTCGAAAGCTGCACCGCGCTCACCGAGGATGACGAAGGCATTCTGAGCATCGTTACCTGGCACCGCTTCTCCTGGGAGCAGGATGGCGGCGCGGCGCATGAAACGGAAGTCGACGACGACGCTTCCGCCGTGTTGAACGCGGCCTGATGCGGTCCTACGGCACCATCGCCGAATTGAAGCGGTCCCTCCGGTCGCGCAAGGCCTATCGCGTCTCCGACCCAGCACTCGGACGCGACGCCGCGAAACTGAAACTCGTCATCGTTTCCGACGCCGCGCCGCCGCAGGTGAACGGCGTCGTCCGCACGCTGGGCGAATTGAAGCGCAATCTCGAATTGATGGGGCATGAGGTCATCTCGATCACGCCCGACCGCTTCCCTACCCTTCCGATGCCGAGCTATCCGGAAATCCGCCTCGCGCTCTTTCCCGCGCGCCGCCTCGCGCGGCTCATCGAGGAGGCGAACCCCAATGCCATTCATATCGCCACCGAGGGACCGCTCGGCCTTGCAGCGCGCAATTACTGCGTAAAGCGCGGCCTTCCCTTCTCGACGTCGTTCCACACGCGCTTCGGCGAATATCTTTATGCGCGAACCGGCTTTCCGCTCAGCTGGAGCTACGCCTTCCTGCGCTGGTTCCACGCCAGGGCGACAAGCGTGATGGTGGCCACACCATCGCTTCAGGCCGAACTGGAGGGTCGCGGCTTCGGCAAGCCGGTCATCTGGTCGCGTGGTGTCGACACGGAGCTTTTCCGCCCCCGGCCAAAACTCGCCGGCGAGCACTATCTGGACCTTCCGCGTCCGGTCTATCTCTATGTCGGGCGGGTCGCCGTCGAAAAGAACATCGAGGCCTTTCTCGATCTCGACCTGCCGGGCTCGAAAATGGTGGTCGGCGACGGCCCCCGGCTCGACGCGCTGCGCAAGCACCATCCGGACGTGCATTTCGCCGGCGCCCTCTTCGGCGAAGAACTCGCCAAGGCCTATGCAGCGGCGGATTGCTTCGTCTTCCCGAGCAAGACCGACACGTTCGGCCTCGTCCTCATCGAGGCGCTGGCGTCGGGCACACCTGTCGCGGCCTATCCGGTGCAGGGGCCGCTCGACGTCATCGGCGACGCGCCGGTCGGCGTCCTCGACAATGATCTGGGCGCCGCCTGCCGCAAGGCGCTGGGAATAGCCCCCGCCGCCTGCCGCGCGTTTGCAATGAATTTCTCGTGGGAGGCCTGCACCCGGCAGTTCCTCTGCAATCTGGCACTCGCGGAAGTTCCCGAAGCCGCCGCCTCGACGGACGAGACCGAAGCAGCCGCGTGTCAATAAGCCCGGCGGGGGGCCGATCGGGGCCATGATCAACCACGGATCAACCATCATGAAGGCCACATTGGACCGCCAGAAGGCTGAAGGCTGACGGGAGCGGGTCCGGCTGCGAAATGATGCGGCCGGGCCCGTTTTGCCGCAAATGCGAAGGAATCCTTGTCGCGAGGCCCCTCGCCGGGCTATAAGGCGGCCAGATTTGGCTGCCCCCGTGCGCGATCATCCGTCCGGCCGGGCCCCGAAAACACCCGGCGGTAATTCATGTCTCTTCGTAATATTGCGATCATCGCCCATGTCGACCATGGGAAAACCACACTGGTAGATCAGCTTCTGCGCCAGTCCGGCACGTTCCGCGAGAACCAGCAGGTTGCCGAACGCGTCATGGACTCGAACGATCTCGAGCGTGAACGCGGCATCACCATTCTGGCGAAGCCCACCAGCGTCGACTGGGTCGACGAAAACGGCGTCCATACGCGCATCAACATCATCGACACGCCCGGCCATGCCGACTTCGGCGGCGAGGTTGAGCGCATCCTCTCCATGGTCGACGGCGTCGTGCTGCTGGTCGACGCGGCGGAAGGCCCCCTTCCCCAGACCAAGTTCGTGACCTCGAAGGCGCTGGCCCTCGGTCTGAAGCCCATCGTGCTCATCAACAAGGTCGACCGTCCCGACGGCCGCCCCGACGAAGTTCACATCGAAGCCTTCGACCTCTTCGCCGCGCTCGGCGCGACCGACGAACAGCTCGACTTCCCCTGCATCTTCGCCTCGGCCCGTCAGGGTTGGGCCTGTGAAGACCTCTCGGCGCCGGACGCCAAGGAAAACGGGCTGAAGCCGCTCTTCGCCAAGATCATCTCGCATTTCCCGGAACCGGCGGCGCTCCATGACGGTTCGCCGGAAGAGCCCTTCGCGATGCTCGTCACGACTATCGAAGCCGATCCCTATCTCGGCCGCATTCTGACCGGCAAGATCGAGAAAGGCGTGGTCAAGACGAACCAGGCCGTGCAGGTTCTCCGCAAGGATGAAGGCGTCGTCGAAAAGGGCCGCATCAGCAAGGTGCTTGCCTATCGCGGCATTCAGCGCATTCCGGTCGAGGAAGCAAGCGCGGGCGACATCGTCGCCATCGCCGGTCTCGTACAGGGCACGGTTGCCGACACGATCGCCGACGCCGCCGTGACCGAGCCCCTGAAGGCGCTTCCGATCGACCCGCCGACGCTTTCGATCACCGTCGCCATCAATGACAGCCCGCTCGCTGGCCGCGAAGGCACCAAGGTGCAGTCGCGCGTCATCCGCGACCGCCTGATGCGCGAAGCCGAGAGCAACGTCGCCATCCGCGTCAGCGACAGCGAAGGCGGCGACGCCTTCGACGTGGCGGGCCGTGGCGAACTTCAGCTTGGCGTGCTCATCGAGACCATGCGCCGCGAAGGCTTCGAGCTTGGCATTTCGCGTCCCCGCGTGCTCTATCGTGAGGACGAGAAGGGCAGCCGCCTCGAACCCATCGAGGAAGCGACCATCGACGTCGACGACGAATTCACCGGCGTCGTCATCGAGAAGATGTCGCAGCGCAAGGGCGAACTCGTCGACATGCGCTCCACGGGCGCCGGCAAGACGCGCATCATCTTCCATTGCCCCTCGCGCGGCCTTATCGGCTATCACGGCGAATTCCTGACCGACACGCGCGGCACGGGCGTCATGAACCGCCTCTTCAAGGCCTATGAACCCTATCGCGGCGAAATCGAAGGCCGCCGCAACGGCGTCCTGATCTCGACCAGCGATGGCGAGGCAGTGCCCTACGGCCTCTGGTACATCGAAGAGCGCGGCACTCTCTTCATCTCGCCCGGCGACAAGATCTATCGCGGCATGATCATCGGCGAGAATGCACGCCCCGACGATCTCGAAGTCAATCCGATGAGGGCCAAGCAGCTCACCAACATCCGCACGACGTCGAAGGACGAAGCCGTCCGCCTGACGCCGCCCCGCCCGCTGACGCTCGAACAGGCGATCGCCTATATCGAGGCCGACGAGCTGGTCGAGGTGACGCCGAAGTCGATCCGTCTGCGCAAGCGCTGGCTGGACCCGAACGACCGCAAGAAATACGCGCGCTCGGTCGCCTGAAGCCTCGCTGCTTCCACATGATAGCAAAGGCCGCGCCCCTCGGGACGCGGCCTTTTCGTTTGGCGCATGGTTATGTCGCCGCAGAGCCAATGCCACTCTTTCCCAAAACAACAGGGAGGAGACCATGGCGACCAACGACGAATGGCTGGAGAAGGTCCGCGAAGAGATCATCGAGCCCGATCTGCCGATCATCGACCCGCACCACCATCTCTGGGACTTTCCCGGCTCGCGCTACATGCTGGACGAGCTGAACGCGGATACGCAGAACACGGGCCACAATATCGTCGCCACCGTTTTCGTCGAATGCACGGCCATGTACCGCGCCGAAGGGCCGGAACATCTGAAGCCCGTCGGCGAGACGGAATTCGTCAACGGCATCGCGGCGCAATCGGCGAGCGGCCTTTATGGCAAGATGCGCGCCTGTGCGGGCATCGTCAGCTTCGCCGACCTCGCGCTCGGCGCTGCCGTGGACGAGGTGCTCGAAGCTCATATCGCCGCCGCGCCGCACCGCTTTCGCGGCATCCGCCACGCCTCCGCCTTCGACGACAGCCCGGAAGTTCGCCCGACGCATACCAACCCGCCCCCGGGGCTTTTCGGCATGCCGAAATTCCGTGAGGGTTTCGCGCGGCTGGCAAAATACGGCCTCAGCTTCGACGCCTGGCTCTATCATCACCAGATATCCGAACTGACCGATCTTGCCCGCGCCTTCCCGGAAACGCCGATCATCCTCGATCATTTTGGCGGTCCGCTCGGTATCGGCAAGCATGCGGGCCGGCGGTCCGAGATCTTCGCGCAATGGATGACGGACATCGTCGAGCTTTCGGAATGTCCGAATGTCGTGGCGAAGATCGGCGGCATCAACATGGCGGTGAACGGCTTCGACTGGCACAAACGCGACATACCGCCGACATCCGACGAACTCGTCGCCGCGACCCAGGACTACTTCCTCCACACGATCGACGCTTTCGGCCCCGACCGCTGCATGTTCGAAAGCAACTTTCCTGTCGACAAGCTTTCCTGCTCCGCACCCGTTCTCTGGAACGCCTTCAAGAAGATCGCCAGGGGATTCGACGCCGGGGAGAAGGCCGCCCTCTTCCACGACACGGCGAAGCGCGTTTACCGGCTGGGTTAGCCGCGCGACGAGATGGACCCCGGATCAAGTCCGGGGTGACGGTTGTTGTTTGGCGAGCGCGTCCCCCATCACCTCGTCATGCCGGACCTGATCCGGCATCCATCTTCCTTCTGACCGGCCGCAAAACGCGGTATAAGCTTCTGCCCATAGCAAAGAGCCGTCCATGCTTTCCCCTTCCGAAATCGACGAACTCTCGACCTTCGCACAGCATCTCGCGGATGCCGCTGCGAAAGTCACGCTGCCGCATTTCCGCTCCGGCCTTTCGGTCGACAACAAGCGCGGGGAATTCGTCTTCGATCCGGTTACGGCGGCGGACCGCGATGCAGAGCAGGCGATCCGCGCGCTCATCAAGAGTCATTATCCAGATCACGGCATTTACGGCGAGGAGCACGGCAAGGAAGAAGGCACGAGCCCGCTCACCTGGGTCATCGACCCGATCGACGGCACGCGCTCGTTCATTTCCGGCGTGCCGCTCTGGGGAACGCTCATCGCGCTCAATGATGGCACGAAGCCCGTCATCGGGTTGATGGATCAGCCCTATATCGGCGAGCGCTTTCTCGGCCGTCCGGGCGGTTCGGAACTCATCAGCCGCCACGAGCACCGCATCCTGAAGACCAGCGGCTGCACGAAGCTCGAAGACGCGCTGCTCGGCAATACCGATCCCGCCATGTTCAGGGACGAGGCCGCCAGGGCCGCCTTCCGCGAGATCAGCGGCAAGGTGCGGCTCCGTCGCTTTGGCGGCGACTGCTATTTCTACTGCCTGCTGGCGGCGGGCACGCTCGACCTCGTCATCGAGTCGAGCCTCCAGCCCTATGACGTTCAGGCGCTGATACCCGTGATCGAACATGCGGGCGGGATCATGACGAGCTGGACCGGCGGCGATCCCCAAATGGGTGGCTCTGTCGTCGCCGCAGCGACGCCGGAACTCCATGCTGCGGCACTCGAAATCCTGTCGAAAGTTCCGTCAGCCTGAGTGACGGCCCATAAAGCCGTCGAAGGCGCGCCAGAACTGCGCCCTCAACTCGTCCGTCTCGATCAGCACTTCATGATCCGCGCCTTCCACGGCAACAAGTTCGGCCTTGGGCAGCATCTTCGCCGCCGCTTCGAGCGATGACCGCTCGATCAACTGATCGTGCCCCGCCACCGAAATCAGAACCGGAACCTTGATCGCGCCGAGCCAGGCAGGCGTCACGATCTGTTCGATGGAACGGAAAGAGGCGGCGAGCCAGCCGAATGTCGCAGAGCCGAGACGGAGCTTCGGTTCCTTCCGCGTCAGCGCCTGATAGATCGCATAGCGCCGCGCGTCATGCGTCAGCACCGTGTCCTCGAAAGAGAGTTCATGCGCAGCCTTGGCATTGCCGCCCGGCACATACCGGTCGCCGAACCCGAAGCGCGTGGCGACGAAGGACAGCATGCGGATGAAGCCTTTCGCCTTGCCGAGGCGAAGGCCCAGCATGGGCGCGGAAAGCACCAGAGCGGAAAACCATTCCGGGTGATCATGCGCGCCGCGCACGAGAATGTTGCCGCCCATGGAATGCGCCATCGCGATCCACGGCTTGGGAAGTCCGGCCGAGACACTCGCCATGAAACTCGCAAGATCGTCATCGAATTCCGTGAAGTCCCTGACATAGCCTTTACGTGGATCGGCCAGCGCACGCGCCGAAAGCCCCTGCCCTCGCCAGTCGAGCGTCGCCACTGCAAAACCGCGCGCGATCAACTCGCCGATTACCTCGAAATATTTCTCGGAAAATTCCGTACGACCGCTGAAGAGAAAAACCGTGCCGCGCGGACGCGCGATGCCCGCGGCCTCCGGCGTCCATGTGAGCGCGCGCAGGCGCGTACCGTCGCCCGCTTCGATCCAGAAAGCGGTTGCACCTTTCGGCGTCGGATTTTCGGGGATTTCGACGATGGGGGCGGGAGAACGCAGTGACAAGATCAGGCCTGACTTTTTCTGGCGACGATGGGAGTGAGGCTTACCGCGGCACTCACATCGCCCATGACGCGCATTTTGCCCTGCCGGAAAGCCGTCGTCAGATCGACCTCGGAATGCAGAATGCGCAGGTGCAGAAGCGGGTCGATCTGCACCGTGCAGTCGGCATCCTCATTGCGGTTGTGAACCTCGTTCGGCACTTTGCGC
>JAJXZC010000304.1 GCA_021780275.1 Pseudomonadota bacterium | reverse complement strand
CCAAGCGTGTAATAGGCCCAGAAGGATCCGGCCGCGATCCCGAGCGTGAGGAAGCTCCACGCCACGAGTGCGAAAGGCCGGACGAACCGCGCCCAGGCCGCATCGATGCGTCCCTGAATCAGGGCGGCGGCGGCGAAGGAAAAGACGATCGAGAAGCCGACATAACCGAGATAAAGCAGCGGCGGATGAACCGCGAGGCCCGGATCCTGCAGGATCGGGTTGAGATCCCGACCCTCGAACGGCGCCGGCGAGATACGCTCGAACGGGTTGGACGTAAGGAGAATGAACAGCAGGAACGAAGCGCTGACGAGGCCCTGCACCGCCAGCGCATTGGCCTGCAAACCGCGCGGGAGGGACCGACCAAAGGCGGCGACCAGAGCGCCGAACGCCGCCAGGATCAGAACCCACAGCAGCATCGAGCCTTCGTGATTCCCCCACACGCCCGAGATCTTGTAAATGACGGGAATGGCGCTGTGCGAATTCTCCGCTACGTTGAGGACCGAGAAATCCGATGTCAGATGCGCGTTGACGAGCGCCGCAAACGAGAGCGCAACAAGTCCGAATTGCGTCAGGGCTGCGCCCGTTCCAACGGCCATCATGGCCGGATCCCGCAGCCGCGCCCCGAGGGCGGGCACGATTGCCTGCGCCAGCGCGATCGCGAATGCGACGACAAGAGCAAAGTGGCCGATCTCTACCATCATTTCGATGCGGTCTGGCCTTCCTGCCAGCGTCCCTGCTTCTTGAGCGTCTCCACCACCTCGCGAGGCATGTAACGCTCGTCATGCTTGGCGAGGACTGTGTCGGCATGAAGCCGTCCGGGGGCGTCAAGCACCCCTTCGGCTACGACGCCCTGGCCCTCGCGAAATAGATCGGGCAAGAGGCCCTTGTAAGTCACCTTGAGGTCGTGCTCCCCGTCGGTCACGACGAAATTCACGGTCTCGTCGTCGGACTTCACGACCGATTCGGGCTTGACGAGCCCGCCGACTCGAAGTCTCGCGCCAACCGAAGCGGAGCGCTGCACGACATCCGTCGGGCTATAGAAGAAAACGATATTGTCGGTGAGCGCATAAAGCGCGACGCCAGCGGCCATCATCAAGACTGCAAGCGCGGCGCCGATCAGCGTGAGACGACGGGAACGGCGGGTCAATTTGCTTCCCCCAGGCCAAGGTCGCGGGCGATTTCGTCCAGACGCGCGACCGCGCTCGGATTCTGCGCAAGCGCCTTTCGCGCATCCGCGACTGCAGCTTTCGCTTTATCCGTCTGATGCAACACTGTGTAAGCACGAATAAGGCGGCCCCATTCGTCGATGCTGCCCCCTTTATCCGCGAGACGGGTCGCAAGTCGATTGACCATCCCCACGATCATAGCCTGATCAGGTGTCCCCACGGGGCTCACGCCAGAGGGACTGGGCTCGCCTTTGAGCGCTGCGAGGCGAGCCTGTACGCTTGCGAGCCACGGCGCGCCAGGCGGCGCGTCGGCCACAAGCGACTCGTAGGCCTTGATCGCGTCGCCTGCCTTGCCATCCTGCTCGGCAGCCAATGCGAGATAAAAGCGCGCCTGCGGGGAAGCTGGGTTGCTTGCGAGCGCTTTCTGGAACGCCACGCGCGCCTTGTCGGTCACGACGCCGCCGGCCGCGGCCACAAGCGCTTCTCCGTAACTGGCGAGCAGGGGCGCGTCAGGTCCGAGCAACCGGAGCGCCGCCGAATAGGCGTGAACCGCATCGTCGTAGCGACCAAGCCGGACATAGACAGGAGCCAGAACAGCCCAGCCCTTGCCGTCGTCCGGCTTCGCAAGGAGATGCGCCTCGACACGCGACACTGCCCCGGCAACGTCCTTGTCCGCGATTGCGCTGGGACGGCCCGCGAGCGGTTCGTCCGCCATCCGCGGCCTGCCGAGATCGGCATAGAGAAGGAAGGCGATCAGAGGGACGCCGAATGCGACGAAGGCCGCCACGGAAATCCGGGCATAGGGGATCCGCAGGACTGATTTCGATTCATCAGAATTCACAGCCAGCAATCGACGCGCCGCCTCGGCGCGCGCGCTCGCCGCCTCGCTCCGCGGCAAAAGACCGCGCCCGACGTCCCGCTCAATTTCCTCGAGTTGGGCCTTGTAGAAGGCCCTTTCGGTCCGGGGGCGGTCCGGGACAGAAGACGGTGAATAGCCGCGCAACAGTGGCCATATCGCGGCGAGCGCCGCAAAAGCGGCTATTCCCGCCATGGCGAACCATACCATTACCTAGAGCCTCGAACGGCCTCACAGAGCCCGCATCCCGTTAGCGCAAAACGAATCTCAGGTCTCTCAAAAACCGCTTATACCTTGATCGGGAAAGCGGCGGGTCTCCCCAGATCCTGTTCCCTGCGGCGCCGCCGCCAGCGACCCAGCCGAGCGGCGTTTCCGGTCGGGCAGGACGGGACGGCCATGTCATCATTCCAGAAATCCGAAGGATTGGATGACAACCGTGACAGGCGTCATCTCTGTTGACCCCGGTTCATGAGTCTTCGCAAGGCGGCGGCAACACGGTGCCGAGATATGCACAACCGTTTCGCA
>JAJXZC010000638.1 GCA_021780275.1 Pseudomonadota bacterium | reverse complement strand
AACCGCCGCGGAATTCTGCCGCCCCGTGATGTTGTATTCTATCGGAAAAGACTCCTCGGTGATGCTGCGGCTGGCGCAAAAGGCCTTTGCGCCCGGGAAAATCCCTTTCCCGCTGCTCCATGTGGACACGACCTACAAATTTCCCGAGATGATTGAATTCCGCGACCGCACCTGCCGCGAACTCGGCGTCGAGGTGCGCGTCTCCACCAATCGCGAGGCTGTCGATGGCGGCGCGAATCCTTTCCGGCTGGGCGTTGCGCGTTGCTGCTCGCTGCTCAAAACCAAAGCCTTGCTCGACGCATTGCGAGAGCATCGATTCGACGCCGCCATCGGCGGCGCGCGGCGCGAAGAAGAAATGTCGCGCGCCAAAGAGCGCGTCTTCTCCCTGCGAGACTCTTTCGGGCAATGGGATCCGAAGAACCAGCGGCCCGAATTGTGGAATCTCTTCAACTGCAGGATCGACCCGGACCAGAGCGTTCGCGTCTTCCCCCTCTCGAACTGGACCGAAATCGACATCTGGCAATACATCGCTCGGGAGAACATTTCGGTGGTTCCGCTCTATTTCGCGCGGGAGCGCGAAGTGCTGGTGCGCGGCGAAGTGCTCGTTCCCATCGAGTACGCCGGCGAGCCGCGGCCGGGCGAGGTGCGGCAGCGAGTGATGTGCCGCTTCCGCTCTCTTGGTTGCACGTTCTGCACGGGCGCCATTCGTTCCACGGCCGATACGGTCGATAAGATCGTCGACGAACTGAAGGCGATTCGCCGTTCCGAGCGTGAGAATCGTCTCATCGACCACGATCGCGAGGGGTCGATGGAACTCAAGAAGCGCGAGGGCTACTTCTAGTGGCGCCGTCCGGGGACAAGGACCTGCTTCGCTTCCTCACCGTCGGCAGCGTCGACGACGGCAAATCGACCCTGATCGGCCGGCTCCTCTACGATTCCGGCACGCTCCCCGAAGATCATCTCGCGCCGCTGCGCCAGGCTTCCGCCCGCCGCAACGAGGCCATCGATTTCTCCCTGATCACCGACGGCCTTCGAGCCGAGCGGGAACAGGCCATCACTCTCGACGTTGCCTACCGTTATTTTTCCACTCCGCGCCGCAAGTTCGTCGTCGCCGACGTCCCCGGCCACGATCAGTACACGCGCAACATGATCACCGGCGCCTCGAACGCCGATCTCGCCGTCGTGCTTCTTGACGCCCGCAAGGGCATGCTCGAGCAGACGCGCCGCCACATCTATATTTGCTGGCTCTTCGGTATCCGCCGCATCGTGGCCGCCGTGAACAAAATGGATATGGTTGATTTCGACCGCGAAGCGTTCGAGGCCATCCAAAGCCAATGGGGGCAATTCGCCCAGGCTCTCCCCGGCGCCGAGCAGCACCTGATCCCAACCAGCGCACTGATGGGCGAAAACGTCGTGCGCCGGGCCGGACTCATGCCTTGGTACCGCGGTCCTTCGCTTCTCGAGCTTCTCGAGAGCATCCCGGTCGAGGACGGCCGCAATCTGAATGATTTCCGTTTCCCGGTGCAAAGCATCATCCGTCCGCATCAGGACTTTCGTGCTTACGCGGGCCAGATTGCCTCGGGAACCGTTCGCCCCGGTCAGGAAGTCGTCGCTTTGCCTTCCGGCCGACGCACCCGCGTAGAACAGGTGCTTCTCTCCGATCGAAATCTGGATGCAGCCGTCGCTCCGCAGTCGGTGGCGTTGTCGCTTGCCGGCCATTTGGACGTAGGCCGCGGCGATATGCTCGCCGACCCGGCGCGCATGCCCGTGATCGCCAGAAAGCTGAAGGCTCACCTGATCTGGATGTCGCGGTCGCCATTACGACAGGATTCACCCTATCTGCTCAAGCACACTACGTCGACTGTCTGCGCCAGTGTCACTCGCCTCCTCCACCGGATCGATATCCTCGACGGCCGGCCATCACCAGCCGCGCGCCTGGAACTCAATGAGATCGGCATGGCGGATATCGAAACCCACCGCCCGCTCTTCTGCGATCCCTATCTCGAAAATCGCGCCACCGGCAGTTTTATCCTCATCGATCCCATGACCAACGACACCGTGGCCGCCGGCATGATTCTCGATGCGGAAACGGAGAACGGCGCCAAGAGCACCCCGGCCGATGCCGCGAAGAGGGGATCCTCGCCCGGCAAGGAAAAGGGCCTCGCCGTCTGGTTCACCGGATTGAGCGGTGCGGGCAAATCGACCATCTGCCGTTCGGTGGAAACCGAGTTGCTGGCGCGCGGGTTCCGCGTGGAAGTGCTCGACGGAGACGCGTTGCGGAAGCAGCTGAACAGCGACCTCGGATTCAGCAAGGAGGACCGCGACGAAAATATCCGGCGCATCGGATTCGTTGCGCGCCTGCTCAGCCGCAACGGCGTCGTCGTCCTCGTCGCCGCCATTTCTCCCTATCGCGCCATTCGCGACGAGGTGCGGCGCTCGATCGGCGACTTCGTCGAAGTCCACGTCAACGCCCCGCTCGGCGTTTGCGAGTCGCGCGATCCGAAAGGCCTCTACAAGAAAGCGCGAGCCGGTGAAATCTCGAGGTTCACC
>JAJXZC010000652.1 GCA_021780275.1 Pseudomonadota bacterium | reverse complement strand
ATCTATCAGGCCGCGCTGGCGCGCCTCGCGCGCGAAGTCGCCGCGATCGAGAAGATCGACGAGAAAAAAGCCGCTGAAAAACTCGAAGCCGTCCTCGGCAACGTCGCCTGATTTCGCCATAGCCTGTCCGCCCGTCTGCGCGTCGCCGTGAATGCGCAGTTTCGCCGCGCATTTCCCTCCGGAATGTGCTAGCAATAGTGCATGAAGCGTTTCGTTTACGTTTTTTGTTTCTCATCGATGATGGCGCTGGCGCTCTTTTCTTCCGCGCGGGCGCAGTCTTTCGCGGACCGAAAGGGCATGGAGTTCCTCGGCAACGGCAAGGTGCAGACGATCCTTTCCTCCGACATGGTGATGCTCGACAACCAGATGCGCTACAAGCTCGCCAACATCCTCGTGCCGCCTTACGAGGATCGGGAGGCCATCGCCGCATTGCAAAAAGAGCTGGTCGGCAAGAGCGTCGCGATTTACGCCTATGCGCCCGCGACGGACCAAAGCCCGGCGGCGGACAAGTTCGGCGTGCCCTATGGGCAGATCGTCCGGCAGGACGACGGGTTCTGGGCGCAAAAGGATCTGGTCTCGAAAGGGCTGGCGCGGGTTTATATGTCCGGTGTGGAAGACGGCGCCGCCGCCGTTCCCGCCGCGGTTGACGATGTGCTGGCGGCGCTCAAGCGCGCCGAGAAACTGGCCCGGCATGAAAAGATAGGGCTCTGGCAGGGTTCGGCGCACGGAATCAAGTCGCCTTATGAAGCGGGCGCCTATACGGGCAGTTATCAGATCGTGCAGGGGCAGGTGGCCAGCGTTTCGAGTTCCAAACAATACGTCTTCCTCAACATGACGGACGACTGGCAGACGGGCTTTTCGGTTTTGATGCCGCTGCAGTTCCCGATGTGGTATCGCAAGGGGACTCCGGAATTCACGCCCGACTACGATGTCACCAAATGGAAAGGGCGCATCGTGCGCGTGCGCGGGCTGATCGGCTCCATGGCGGACGGCAAGCCGATCATCAAGGTAACGGACAAGGAACAGGTCGATGTTATTCCGCAAGGAGCAAACTAACGTCGCGCCCCGGCTTTACCCGGCGATAGAGGCTTACGACAGCGGCTTTCTGAAAGCCGGAGGCCTCCACCGCGTTTATTACGAACAGTCCGGCAATCCCAAAGGCGTTCCGGTGGTGTTCCTGCACGGCGGGCCGGGCGCGGGCGCGCAAGCCAAGCACCGGCAGTTTTTCGATCCCGCGCATTACCGCATCGTCATTTTCGACCAGCGCGGCGCGGGACGCTCGACGCCCCGCGGCGAACTGCGCGAGAACACGACGGCGGATCTGGTCGCCGACATGGAGCTTTTGCGCGAACATCTCGGGATAAGCCGCTGGCATCTCTTCGGCGGATCGTGGGGCTCGACCCTTGCGCTCGCTTACGCCATCGCGCATCCCGGACGCGTGCTGAGCATGACGATGCGCGGCATCTTCATGATGCGCCAGAGCGAGCTCGATCATTTTCTTTACGGCATGCGGAATATTTTTCCGGAAGCGTGGGACGATTTCGTCTCGCTTCTCGACGAAGCCGAGCGTAAAGACATTCTTTCGTCTTATTACAAACGGCTGACGCATCCCGACCGCGCGGTTCATCTGCCCGCGGCGGAAAGATGGAGCGGCTACGAAAGCGCGTGCCTGCGGCTGATCCCCGACGCGCCGGAAAAAACGGCCGCCGCGCCGTCGGCGGAGGAGGTCGCTTATTCTTATGCGGTCGCGCGGCTGGAATGCCATTATTTCGTCAACAACAGATTTACGCCAGATGATTATTTGTTGAGAAATATCCGGCTCATCCGGCATATTCCTTTCGTGATTGTTCAAGGGCGTTATGACATCGTATGCCCGATCGTCACGGCGCACGATCTCGCCAGGGCCTGGCCGGAAGCGCAATTCATCGTCGTGCCGGATGCAGGACATTCGTCATCGGAGCCGGGAACGATGCGCGAACTGCTGGCGGCGGCGGACGGCTTCCGTGCGATAACAGCATGATTTTGCTTGCCTCGATGCGGCGCAGGCTTCATAGTGATGTTAAGGGATTTTTAATTTTCAGGAGCATGTTTTCCTCGTGAACAGCAGGACAAAAGCGCTCGTTGCCGGAGTTTCGCTCGCTGTGTTGTGCATGGCGAGTTCCACCGCGCGCGCGGATGGCATGCCCTACGGCGTAACGCCGCCAGCGACGTCCTCCGTCATTCCCGACACGCCGGACAATACGGACACCATCAACACGACCGGCGTCACGAATGTTGCGACGAGCAACGCCGCGCAGGGCGCGGGTCAGCTCACGCCCGCGCAACTGCCCAAGCCGTTGCCGCCCGTTCCGGCGGACAGCGTGGTGAAGGTTCAGCCCAACACGGCCTTCTTCGGGTTGAGCGTCGGCGAATATGATCCTTTTCGTCACAGCGACCACGCGACCTCCTTCAATGCGGAACTCCAGCCGGGCATCAAGGTGCTCGGCGTTTTGCAACCCCTGTTCGGCGCGATGGCGACGACCAAGGGCTCGGCGATGGCGTATGCCGGTCT
>JAJXZC010000830.1 GCA_021780275.1 Pseudomonadota bacterium | reverse complement strand
CTGGCTGGTGGTGATGCGCCGGCTCGAGGAGAATGAGACGCTCGAAGCGGCTTTGCGCGGGGGCTGGTTGAAGTCGTCTCAGGTGGACCGCGTCGCGGCGACGCTCGGCGCATTTTACGCGCACGCGCCTCGCGTCCAGCTTGCACCCGAATACTATCTCGTTGCATGGCGGAAGGCGATTAACGACAATTGCCGCGTGCTGTTCGATGCACGCTTCGGTCTTCCTCAAGGTGAAGTGGAGCGGATCGCCCAGGTTCAGCGCCGCTTTCTCATGGAGTGCCGCGCCCTGCTGCGCGGAAGGATCCGCGCGAGGCGGCTCGTCGATGCACATGGCGACCTGCGCGCCGAGCACATTTGGCTGCGCGAGCCTGTGACGATCATCGACTGCCTGGAGTTCGACGCCAAACTGCGAGCGCTCGATCCGCTCGATGAAATCGCCTTCTTGCATCTGGAATGCGAACGCCTCGGCGGCCTGCCGGCTGCCGAAAGGATCAGGCGGCGCCTGGCACGTGCATTGGATGACGATCCATCCAGCGGGCTCTTCCTGTTCTATCGCAGCCATCGGGCGATGCTGCGCGCGCGCCTATCGATCGCCCATCTACTCGATGCGAACCCCCGAACGCCGGAGAAATGGCCCCGCCTCGCCCGCGTCTATCTCAACCTCGCCGCCGCCGATGCCGCGCGCCTCGACCGTATTCTCGACAGCCGCCGCAAGGTACGGCAGCGCAAATTCTCAAACAATTTCAGAATACCAGGAGATCGGTGAGCGCCTTGTCCTCATGGAGCCGGCGGATGGCCTCCGCCAGCAATGGCGCCGCCGGCACAATGTCGAGTTTGTCGCGCACGGGGCCAGCTGGGAGACGAAATGGCGGAACAATGTCGGTGACGATGATGCGATCGATCGCGGGATCGGCAAGTGCCGTTTCGGCGCCAGGCATGAACAGTCCATGGGCAACGCATGCCATGACCCGCCGGGCGCCATGGGCGCGCGCGGCCCGCGCCGCCCGCACCAGCGTGCCACCCGTACTAATGAGATCGTCGACGATGATGCAGGTAGCGCCGGCAACGTCGCCGACGAACAGGTCGCCGGAGACGACCCCGGCACTGCGGTGCTTTTCGGCGAACGCTTTGCCGATCGGCCGACCCAGCACCGTTTCGAGCGCTTCCCGCAGCAAGTCCGCCCGCTTTCCACCTCCTAGATCCGGAGAAATCACGCAAAGAGGTTCGTCTCCAACGCTTGCGTTGATCCGCGCGATCAGCAACGGAGCCGTCGTCAGCGCCACGGCGCGGCAGCGAAACGCATTCTCGAAAGCCGCCCCGTTGTGCACCTCGAGCGTGACGACGGCCTCGCAGCCAACCGCCTCGAAAAGCGCCGCGACGTAGCGGGTCGTCACCGGATCGTTCGCCTTGGTGCGGCGGTCCTTTCGCGAATAGCAGAGATAGGGCGCAACAGCGGTTACCCGCCTGGCCCCGGCATCTTTCAACGCGCCGATGAAGAACAGCAACCGACAGAGCTTGTCGTTGGCGCTTTGATCGGGGCCTCCGTGAAGGCTATGGATCACGTAGACATCGGCGCCTGCAACGGGGTCGAGTGTTCTCGCCTTGTGCTCGCCGTCTTCAAAGTCCCGCTCTTCATGTGCGCTGAGCGGATGCGCCAGCAGCTTGCTGATATCGCGCCCGAGATCGTCGGTTCCATTCAAGGCAAATAGCCGCAAACGGCGGCTGGCAATCGGTCCGACGACGGCGGAAGGCAACCATATATGATTTTCGATCACGGCGCGTCTCATCCAAAATATGTTTTGATAGACCATCGGATGATTGGAGTTTTTGACTTGAGTCAATTATCTCGGTCTTCGTCCGGCATTCAGTGTCACTTCCCTGGAAAGTTAGAGATTCAAGATGCCCCGAGCTAACAGCGGTACTGACCTGCACATGATGCAGCGCTGTATTGCATTGGCGGAATCCTCGGCCCGCGAGGGGGAGTATCCGTTTGCGGCTGTGATCGCGAGCAATGCTGCCTTCCTGTGCGAGTCGACGAACCGGGCCAGACGAGATCACGATGTCAATAGCCACGCGGAAATTGTTGCAATCTCCAAAGCTCAACTGATCCGAGGAACGCACCTGGCCGATTGCACGCTATATTCGACCGTCGAACCTTGCGCTCAGTGCGCATACGCCATTCGGGAGGCCCGGATTGGAAAGGTTGTCTATGGTCTTCGATCGCCATTGATGGGGGGTCACTCCCGATGGAACATCCTCTCGGATACGAGTCTCTCAACGGTTCTTCCTGAGGTTTTCCTGCCGGCGCCCGAGATCGTATCCGGCTTCCTGCAAGATGAGGTTGTCGCCGTCTTCCATAGGTGGAATCCGCTGATCTGGCAGGTGATTAAAGCGAGGGGCGTATTCGTCGGCGATGCCGGCGAGAACAGCTAACGCAGCTACGCGCCTCGGCCTGGCCATTATCGTTTCAGCAGCTTGCGCAATTCGACAAGTGGCCTTGTGTTCAGCACGTCGTTTGCCGTAAGCCACGCGCGCCGCGCCTGATCGATCC